>CAXUEV010000042.1:0-9908 GCA_964250105.1 uncultured Sphingomonadaceae bacterium | reverse complement strand
GTCGCCGCCGACCAGCAGCGACGAGCCGATCTTGACGACGAGGCGCGGGCATGTCGCGGGGGCGAAGCGCGCGACCCGGCCGTCGTCGGCGGGAGCCGCGCGCGCTAGACCGGCGTCCACGCTCGGTCCTCGACCGGTGCCGGTGCCTTCGCCCGTCCGACCGCCTCGACCAGCGCGTCGAGCACCGGCGCGATCCCGTCGCGGGTGGCGGCCGACAGCAGGAAGACCGGCTTGCCGCTGGCCTTTTCGAGCGCTTTCCGCTTCTTCGCCAGCAGCTTGGGCTCGACCAGGTCGGCCTTGCTGAGGGCGACGATCTCGGCCTTGTCGTCGAGGCCGGCGCCATAGGCGTCGAGCTCATCGCGGACGATCGCATAGGCTTCGGCGACGTCGTCGCTGTCGGCGGCGACGAGATGCAGCAGGATGCGGCAGCGCTCGACATGCCCGAGGAAGCGGTCGCCGATGCCGACGCCGTCGGCGGCGCCCGCGATCAGGCCGGGGATATCGGCGAGGACGAACTCCTGCCCCTTGTGGCCGACGACGCCGAGCTGCGGCTTCAGCGTCGTGAACGGATACGCCCCGACCTTGGCCTGGGCGTTGGTCACGGCGTTGAGCAGGGTCGACTTGCCGGCGTTCGGCGCCCCGAGCAGCCCGGCGTCGGCGATCAGCTTGAGGCGCAGCCAGACCCACGCCTCGGCGAAGTCGCCGCCGGGTTCGAACTCGCGCGGGGCGCGATTGGTCGCGGTCTTGAAGAAGGCATTGCCCTTGCCGCCATCGCCGCCGCGCAGCAGCGTCAGCCGCTGGCCGACCGCGGTGAAGTCGGCGAGCAGCGTCGCCTGGTCGTCGTCGAACACCTGCGTGCCGACCGGCACCTTGACGACGAGGTCGTCGGCGCCGGCGCCGGTGCGGTCGCGGCCCATGCCGTGCTGGCCGCGCCCGGCGCGGAAGTGCTGGGCGTAGCGGAAGTCGATCAGCGTGTTGAGCCCGGCGACGCTCTCGAACACGACATCGCCGCCGCGGCCGCCGTCGCCGCCGTCGGGACCGCCGAACTCGACGAACTTCTCGCGCCGGAACGACACCGCGCCGTCGCCGCCGGCGCCGGAACGGAGGAAGATCTTGGCCTGGTCGAGAAACTTCATGTCACGGCGCTTGTACGCGCAAGCAGGGTTCGGGCGCTACACCGGCGTGCCGATGTCGACGGGGAAGCGGACCGTTACGCTCGTGCCCGGCGGCCCGCCGCGGCCGAGCACGCCGCCGAGTTGCTGGACGAGCGCGCCGATCAGCCGTTGCCCCATGCCGGTGCCGACCGGCTCGGCGCCCTCGTCGATGCCGATGCCGTCGTCGGCGACAGTCAGGACGAGCGTCTCGCCTTCGCGCGCGAGGGTGACGGCAATGACCCCGGCGCGGCCGTCGGGAAACGCGTATTTGAGCGCGTTCTGGACGAGCTCGTTGACGATCAGGCCGAGCGTGACCGCGCGGTTCGACTCGAACTCGACCGCGACCGCAGCGACGTCGAAGCGGATCGGACGCGTATCGACGAGGGTCGCGCGCAGGTCGGCGCACAATTCGTCGATGAAGCTGCGCGTATCGACCACCGGATGGCCGTCGTTGACCTGCAGCCGGTTGTAGACCTGGCCGAGCACCGCCAGCCGGCGCCCCGCCGCCGACAGCGCGGTCTGCGCCTCGCCGAGATCGCGCGCGCGCCGCGATGCCACCGACATCAGCCCGACGATCGACTGGAGATGGTTCTTGATGCGGTGGTTGATGTCGTAGAGCAGCACCTGCTTCTGCGCGTCCGCCGCCTTCAGCGACGTCTCCGCCGCCTTGCGCGCATCGATGTCGCGGGTGACGCCGACGACGCCAATGACCTGGCCGTCGCCGTCGAGCCACGGCGCGCGGGTCGACAGGAACGTGCGCGGCCGCTCGCCGGGAACGGTGATGACTTCCTCGAAGACCATCGCCTGCGCCGTCGTCATTACCGCGCCGTCGTGCGCGGCGATGACGCCCGCCTCGGCCGCGGGCAGGTACGCGTCGTTGGTCCGCTGCCGCGCCTTCTCGGGGGTAAGGCCGATCAGCCGCGCGGCGGCGCTGTTGAGGTAGACATAGCGGCGGCTGCGGTCCTTGACGTAGATCGGGTCGGGGATCTGTTCGACCAGCGTCGACAGCAGCCGCACCTGACTCGCCGCTTCGGCGTGGACGTGGAGCAGCTCGGCATTGGCCTTCGACAGCTCGTCGACCGCGTGGCGCAGCGCTTCGACCAGTGCCGAGCTGAGCAGGCTGGTGCCGACGAAGATCGCCAGCCCGATAAGGTCGCGCGTCTCGCCGAAGGGCAGGCCGGTGGCAGGCTCGATGATGAAGAAGATCGCCGCCGCCGTCGCGAGCAGCGTCGCATAGATGCTCGTGCCGTGATCGAAGATGATCGCGCACAGGATCAGCACCGGGAAGAAGACCATATAGGCCGTCGTCGGCAACGCGCCGGGAAACGCACGGGCCAGAAGCAGCACCGCGCCGACCATCGCCGTGGCGGCGGCATAGCGGGCGACGGTCGGCAGGCGGCTGATCCCGCGCAGCCGCATCGACAGCGCGGCGACGAATGCGGCGGTGCCGCCAGCGCCGACCACGGCCTCGGTCATCTTGTCCCCCCAACCTTCGCACGAACCCGGCGGTCACAATGCGCCGGTCCCAAACAAAAAGGGAACCCCTTTCGAGATTCCCTTCGTGCAACCGAACGTTGAATCGGCGCTACTCGGCGGCGACGGCCGCCGCGCGCACATCGACGCTGACGTATTTGCGGCCGAGCTTGCCGTCGTGGAAGACGACGACGCCCTCGGTCAGCGCGAACAGCGTATGATCCTTGCCGAGCCCGACGTTGCGGCCCGGATAGACCCTCGTGCCGCGCTGGCGGATGATGATGCAGCCGCCGGTGACGTCCTGCCCGCCGAAGCGCTTGACGCCGAGCCGGCGTCCCGCCGAGTCGCGGCCGTTGCGGGACGAGCCGCCTGCCTTCTTATGTGCCATTGTCTCGTGCCCTGCGCTTAGCCGACGCTGACGATCTTGAGGACGGTCAGCTGCTGGCGATGGCCGTTCTTGCGCCGATAATTGTGACGCCGGCGCTTCTTGAAGATGATGACCTTGTCGCCCTTGGTCTGGGCGACGATCTCGGCGGTGACGCCGCCGGCCGACACCAGTCCGCCGTCGCCGAGCATCAGCGTCTCGAGCGTGACCGTGTCGCCGGCTTCGCCGTCGAGCTTCTCGACGATGATCTTGTCATCGGCGGCGACCCGATACTGTTTGCCGCCCGTGCGCACTACCGCGAACATGTCTGTCAGCCTTGGTCGAAATCGATTGCGCGCGGCATGGTCCCAAGGGACATGCGTGCGGGAAGCGGGTTGCTAGGGGAAGGCGCCGGCGTTGTCAACGCCGCGGGCCTGCCGGTCACTCAGTCAGCTCGCTCCAGACGTCCTTCAGCTTGGCGAAGAAACCGGTCTGCGCCGGGAAGTTCTTGCCGTCCTCCCCCGCCTCGAGCGCCTGGAACTCCTCGAGCAGCTCGCGCTGGCGCTTGCTCAGCTTGACCGGCGTCTCGACGTCGAGCTGGACGACGAGGTCGCCGAAGCCGCTCGAACGGCCGTTGCTCGACAGCGCCGGCATGCCGCGGCCGCGGACACGGAGTTGCTTGCCCGACTGGGTTCCCGCCGGCACCTTGATCTCCGCCGGCTGCTTGTCGAGGCCCTGCAGCTCGATCTCGCCGCCGAGCGCCGCCGTCGTGATCGAGATCGGCACCTGGGCGAACAGCGTGGTGCCTTCGCGCTTGAAGATCGGATGCGGCTTGAGCGCGACAAAGATGTAGAGGTCGCCCGCCGGCGCCCCGCGTTGGCCGGCCTCACCCTCGCCGGCGACACGGATCCGCGTGCCGTCGTCGACGCCGGCGGGCACCTTGACCTCGAGGCTGCGCTCGCGCTCGACCCGGCCCTGGCCGTGGCAGGTGGTGCACGGATCGGCGATGATCTGGCCGGCGCCCTGGCACTGCGGACACGTCCGCTCGACCATGAACATGCCCTGGCGCATGCCGACCTTACCCTGTCCGCGGCAGGTCGCGCACGGCTTGACGCTGGTGCCGGGCTTGGCGCCGCTGCCGTCGCAGGTGCCGCACGCGACCGACACCGCCATCGTCAGGTTCGCGGTCTTGCCGGCGAACGCCTCCTCGAAGCTCATCTCAAGGTCGTAGCGCAGATCCTGGCCGCGCCCCGCCGCCTGCCGCCCGCGCCCGGTGAACTGGCCGAAGATGTCCTCGAAGATGTCGGAGAAGCCGCCGAAGCCCTGCGGCCCGGCGCCGCCCTGCTGTTGGAAGGCGGCCTTGCCGTATCGGTCGTAGGCGGCGCGCTTCTGCGGGTCCTTGAGGCAGTCGTACGCCTCGCTGATCGCCTTGAAGCGGTTTTCTGCGCTCTGATCGCCGGGGTTCTTGTCGGGATGGAATTTCATCGCCAGCCGGCGGTACGACGCCTTCAGCGTGCCGTCGTCGGCGGTCCGCTCGCATTCGAGCAGTTCGTAATAGTCGATGTCGGTCGTCATGCTGGCGTGGCCCCCCGCGCCCGCGCACCACGGGGGTGCGCGGGCCGGTCGTTACTTGCGCTCGTCGTCGACTTCGGAGAACTCGGCGTCGACGACATCGTCGTTCTTTGCCGAAGCAGTCTCTGCCGGAGCTTCGCTCTCGGCCTTGTAAATCGCCTCGCCGAGCTTCATCGCCACCGTCTGCAGCGCCGTGGTCTTGACCGCCAGCGCGTCGACGTCGCCGCCGTCGAGCACGGACTTAAGATCGGCGATCGCGGTCTCGATCGACGCCTTGACGTCGGTCGGGACCTTGTCGCCGTGCTCGCTGACCTGGCGCTCGGTCGCGTGGATCAGGCCGTCGGCCTGGTTGCGCGCCTCGGCGAGCGCGCGGCGCTTCTTGTCCTCGTCGGCGAAGCGCTCGGCGTCCTTGACCATCTGGTCGATGTCGTCCTTCGACAGGCCGCCCGACGGCTGGATGCGGATCTGCTGCTCTTTGCCGGTACCCTTATCCTTGGCGTTGACGCTGACGAGGCCGTTGGCGTCGATGTCAAACGTCACCTCGATCTGCGGCAGGCCGCGCGGCGCCGCCGGGATGCCGACGAGGTCGAACTGGCCGAGCAGCTTGTTGTCGGCGGCCATCTCGCGCTCGCCCTGGAAGACGCGGATGGTGACGGCGGACTGGTTGTCGTCGGCGGTCGAATAGGTCTGCGTCTTCTTGGTCGGGATCGTCGTGTTGCGGTCGATCATCCGGGTGAACACCCCGCCGAGCGTCTCGATGCCGAGCGACAGCGGCGTGACGTCGAGCAGCAGCACGTCCTTGACGTCGCCCTGGAGGACGCCGGCCTGGATCGCCGCGCCCATGGCGACGACCTCGTCGGGATTGACGCTGGTGTTGGGCTCCTTGCCGAACAGCTGCTTCACGAACTCGCGGACGCGCGGCATCCGCGTCATGCCGCCGACGAGGACGACCTCGTCGATCTCGCTGGTCTTGACGCCCGCCTCGCTGATCGCGTCGAGGCACGGCTTGCGGGTGCGCTCGATCAGGTCGATGACGAGGCGCTCGAGGTCGGTGCGGGTGACAGTCTTGACGAGGTGCTTCGGACCCGTCGCGTCGGCGGTAATGAAGGGCAGGTTGACCTCGGTCGACGCCGACGACGACAGCTCGATCTTCGCCTTCTCGGCCGCCTCCTTGAGGCGCTGCAGCGCGAGCTTGTCCTTCTTAAGATCGATGCCCTCGGCCTTGCGGAAGTCCTCGGCAAGGAACTCGACGACCTTGGCGTCGAAGTCCTCGCCGCCGAGGAACGTGTCGCCGCTGGTCGACTTGACCTCGAACACGCCGTCGCCAAGCTCGAGCACCGACACGTCGAAGGTGCCGCCGCCGAGGTCGTAGACCGCGATCGTCTTGGCGCCGGCCTTGTCGAGGCCATAGGCCAGCGCGGCGGCGGTCGGCTCGTTGATGATGCGCAGCACGTCGAGGCCGGCGATGCGGCCGGCGTCCTTGGTCGCCTGGCGCTGGGCGTCGTTGAAATAGGCGGGGACGGTGATGACCGCTTGCGTCACGGTCTCGCCGAGATAGGCCTCGGCGGTTTCCTTCATCTTCTGCAGGATGAAGGCGGAGATCTGCGACGGCGAATAATCCTCGCCGCCGGCGCCGACCCACGCGTCGCCGTTACCGCCCTTGACGATCTTGTACGGGACGAGGCCGGCGTCCTTCTGCGTCATCGGATCGGCGAAGGTCCGCCCGATCAGCCGCTTGACCGCGAAGATCGTGTTCTCCGGGTTGGTCACCGCCTGGCGCTTCGCCGGCTGGCCGACCAGTCGTTCCTTGTCCTTGGTGAAGGCGACCTGCGACGGCGTCGTCCGCGCGCCCTCGGCGTTCTCGATGACCTTGGGCTGGCTGCCTTCCATGACGGCAACGCAGCTGTTGGTGGTGCCCAGGTCGATCCCGATGACTTTTGCCATGTCCGTCCTCTGTTCTTGAGCTCGATGCACCCGGCCGGTCGTCCTTCGCCCGAAGCGACGCCGGCTCGATGCGCCCGGCGGATATAGTGAGCCATAAAGTCGCTGCAAGCGGCGATAGCCGGTGCCGCCGGCGGGTCGGAGGATGATGCCGGACGTGCTGCCGCATGGACTGAACCGCGGCCGCCGGCTACACGCCGGCGCTCGGGCATTATTTCGGGCGGGAACGAGCGATGACCAGGGTAGTCGGCTGGCTGGCGTGCGTCGGTGCGGTGGTCCTGCTCGCGGCGGCGATGATCTCGGGACTGGTCGGCACCGGTGCCGACGCCGCCACCGCGTCGGGCGCCGCGCGCGTCGACGGCGTCTGGATCCGCCTGCCGGCGGTGCCCGGCCGCCCCGGCGCAGGCTATTTCGTCCTTCACGCCGGCGACCGGCCGGCCGAGCTCGTCGCCGTCGCCTCGCCGCTGGCGCGTGTCGAACTGCATGCGATGAGCATGGCCGGCGGCGTGATGCGGATGGACCGCCTGCCCTCGGCGCGGGTCGCGGCGCAAGGTACGCTCGCCTTCGCCAGCGGCGGCAACCATCTGATGCTGTTCGACCTGCCCGCCAGCGTGCGCCCGGGCAGCACCGTGCCGCTCGTCTTCAGGTTCGCCGATGGCCGCACGATCGAGGTCGATGCCCAGGCCCGCGCCGCCGGCGACGCCATGCCGATGGATCATGGCCGCCACTGACCGTGTCCGCCAGCTGACCGCCGGCGAGATCGCCATCGCGCAGTCGGTGTTCGGGACGGCGATCGACCTGGCGCCGGTGACGCTGCGGCATGCAAAATGGTTCGCGCTGCAGCCGCGGGCGACGGTCATGGCACCCGACGGGCATCTGTGGTTCCACCCGCACGGCCGCGAGTGGCGCGACGATTTCGCCGCCGCCGGCCTCGCATCGCGGACGTTGCTGGTCCACGAACTCGTCCATGTCTGGCAGCGCCAGCGCGGCATCAACCTAATCCTGCGCCGGCCGCCGCTGCCGCGCTATCGCTACCTGCCGCTCGTGCCCGGCAAGCCCTTCACCCGCTATGGGCTCGAGCAGCAGGCATGCATCGTCGCCGACGCCTATTTCATTCGCGAAGGCGGCCATGTCGCCGGCGCCCCCGCGCTCCCCGACTATGCCGCGCTGATCCCGTTCGGTCCGGCGGCGGCGAGTCAGATCGTGTAGTCGGGTCGTTGATAACGCTGGTGTCGAATAGCGCGGCTACCACTCGCAGCGCATCCGCTGTTGGTAAACCAACCCATCCTCCGTGCCGTCGCCCCACAAGCCGAAAGCGTTGAGAATCGACACGCGGCAGTTGCGCGCCAGGTAATCGTCGACCGCCTTGCGGATAAGCGCACCTCGCGACGCCCCAGACGAGCGCGCCAGCCGGTCAAGCGCAGCAAGTTCCGCCTCTCCGATATCAATGAGCGTGCGCATCGCGACCTTGGTTGATGGCGTTATCCCTGAGGCGCCTTGGCGACGCTGACCAGCGCGGGGCGGAGCAGGCGGTCCTTGATGACATAGCCGGCCTGGAGTTCCTGGACGATCGCGCCGGGTTCGTGCGCGTCGCTGTCGACCTCGATCATCGCCTGGTGGCGGTTAGGGTCGAGCTTCTGGCCGTCTGTCTCGACGCGGCTGATGCCATGACGCGACAGGACCGCGGTCAGCTCGCGCTCGGTCGCCTCGATGCCGGTCTTGACCGCGTCGAAGCCCGGCGCCTCGGCGGGCAGCGCCGACACCGCACGGCGCAGATTGTCGGCGACGCCGAGGAGGTCGCGGGCGAAGCCGGTCATCGCATAGCTCGACGCGTCGACCTTCTCGCGGTCGAGGCGGCGGCGGGTGTTCTCCATCTCGGCGGCGGCGCGGAGCAGCCGGTCCTTGAGCCCGGCGATCTCCTCGTCGCGCTGGCGCAGCGCGTCCTCGTGGCTTGGGGCGCCCGATTCGACTTCCGACGTGCCGGTGTCGGAGAAAGTCTCGGTATCTTCGGTCATGCGATCAACCTGCTCAATGCCTTTGCCGTATAGTCCACCATCGGCACGACCCGGGCATAGTTCAAGCGGGTCGGCCCGATGACGCCGACGACGCCGACCATCTGCCCGCTGCCGGCGCGATAGGGCGCCGCTATAACGCTCGAACCTGACAGCGAGAACAGCTTGTTCTCGGCGCCGATGAAAATCTTGCACGCCTCGCCGTCGCTCGCCGAATCGAGCAGGCGGACGAGCTCCTCCTTGCCTTCGAGATCGTCGAGCAGCCGCCGCACGCGGTCGAGGTCGGTCGCGTCGCCGGCGAGCAGATGCGCGCTGCCGCGCACGATCAGCACGGGGCGCGCGGCACCGTCGGACGACCAGTTGGCGAGTCCGGCCTCGACCAGCGCCCGCGTCAGCGCGTCGATCTGCGCGCGGTCGTCGTCGATCTCGCGGCGCAGGCGGACCCCGGCCTCGGCCAGCGTCAGCCCGTGCAGGCGCGCGTTGATATAGTTCGCCGCCTCGATCAGCACGGTCGGCGGCAGCCCCGCCGGCAGGTCGATCACCCGGTTTTCGACCGAGCCGTCGACGCCGACCAGGATCGCCAGCGCGCGGACCGGCGAGAGCGGCACGAAGCTGACCTGCCGGACGAGCATCTCGGCGCGTGGCACGAGCACGATCGCGGCGCACGCCGACAGGCCCGACAGCACCGCGGTCGTCCGGCCGAGGATGTCCTCGATCGAACTCGCCGCCGCGACCTGGCTCTCGATCGCGCTGCGCTCCTTCTCGGTCGGCTCGCTCGTCTGCATCATGCCGTCGACGAACAGGCGCAGGCCGAGCTCGGTCGGCAGCCGCCCGGCCGAGCTGTGCGGCGCGGCGAGCAGGCCGAGCTCCTCCAAGTCCTGCATGACGTTGCGGATCGACGCCGGCGACAGGCCGAGCATCGGCAGCTTCGAAAGCGTACGCGAGCCGACCGGCACGCCCGACGCGAGATACGCCTCGACGATCTGGCGGAAGACTTCCCGCGCGCGGTCGTTCAGTTCGGTGATCGACGGCGACTGCATGCGCCCGATGTAGGCGGTCGCAGGGTTTCGCTCAACCGCGGGCTCGGCTACAGCCGCGCGCTCACCGACAAAGGACCGCCGATGCGCCCCTCAGGCCGCGCCCCCGACCAGATGCGCCAGGTCGAGCTGATCCCCGGCTACAGCGCCCACGCCGAAGGCTCGTGCCTCGTCAAGTTCGGCGACACGCACGTCCTCGTCACCGCCTCGGTCGAGGACCGCCTGCCGCCGTGGCTGCGCGGCAAGGGCGAAGGCTGGGTGACGGCCGAATACGGCATGCTGCCCCGCGCCACGCACACCCGCGGCCAGCGCGAGGCGGCCAAGGGCAAGCAGTCGGGGCGGACGCAGGAGATCC
>CAXUEV010000041.1:0-10070 GCA_964250105.1 uncultured Sphingomonadaceae bacterium | reverse complement strand
CGGCGACCGCGAACGCGCCGCCGCGCATGAAGCCGAGGTCGGCGACGCCCGCCGCGAGCCGCGCCAGCGCGGCGACCGCCTGCGGCCCCTGCAGCGCCAGCAGCGCCCAGTCGGAGCGGTATTCGGGCGCGAGGCCGTGCGCCGTCAGATGCGCGATGTCGCCCGCCTTGGTCGCGCCGTTGACGACGAGGTACAGGTCGTCGGCGCGCCGCGTCACCATCAGGTCGTCGATGATGCCGCCGCCGTGGTCGAGCAGCAGCGAGTAGCGGAGCGTTCCCGCGGCCAGCCCGGCGATGTCTCCCGGCAGGAGCGCCTCGAGCTGCACCGCCGTCCCGGGGGCGAGCTGCACCTGTCCCATGTGCGAGACGTCGAACAGACCCGCCCGCGTCCGCGTCCAGTTGTGCTCGGCGATGATGCCGTCGGCATAATGGAGCGGCATCGCATGCCCGGCGAACGCCACCATCCGCCCGTCGAGCGCGCGGTGGAGGGCGTCGAGCGGCAGCGGATCGGCCGTGATTTCAGTCGGTTGGGTCATCACGCGGCTCGCGACAGAGTCCGGCCGGCGACCTGCCGACCGTGCCCCCGTCTGTCGCTTGCACCTGAGAGCTTTGACCGGGCTGCCCCGGCTTACCCCGTCGGTGGGACGCCCCTGACGGCGCGCCCGCTTTCCAGATCGTCGCAAAAGCACCAGCGCGGTTCATGGGCCTGAGAGATTCCGGGGGCGGTTGCTCCTTCGGCGGTGACCATCGCCTGAACGACGCCACACTCTCCCGCGCGTGTGCCGGACCGAGGCCCGACGACGTCGTCGATGTGCGCGATGCCCGCGCCCAAGTCAATCGCGCCGCACGGCGGAACCGCGCTATTTCGCCGCGTTATACAGAAGGGCATCGTCGTTCAGCTGGAAGCCGACGAGCACCTCGAACGTCGTCGCGCGGACCGCGGCCTTGACCTCGGGGTCGGCGAGGGGGTCGGTCGCGGCGTCGGCGTCGCCGGGCTTGCGCACCCGGCTGACCTTCGCCTGCATCTCGGGGCTCAGCGTCGCCGCCGCCCGGGCGACCTCGGCGTGCGCGCCCGTCGCCGCCTGCGCGCGCAGCTGGCCGTCGGCGAAGTTGATCGTCACCGCGCCGACCTGCTTCGACACCAGCAGATTGCCGCCTTGAACCACAGTGGCGAAGAACGGCAAAGTCACCGTCCGCGCGCCCGCCGCCGCCGACCGCCGCGCGAGGACGTCGAAGCTGACGTTCGAGGCGAGCCGGTCGGGCGCCTCGGTGCACGTCGCGCGGACGTTGGTGATCGCGGCGACGACGTCGATGTTGCGCGCGTCGCTATCGCCGCCGGGGCTGAACAGCGTCGTCTCGCCGGTGAAATTGGGCACCGCCACCGCCGGGCACGCCGACCGCTTGACCAGCAGCGGATTGCGCTGGCACCCGGACAGCAGGACGAGGCCGAGCGAAAGCGCCACGGCGGCACGCAGTCTGGACACGATCGAAACCCTTCGCGACGATTGGCCGTAGCATAGAAACCATGAGCGGGACGCACAAGTTATGGTGCGCCGGGCGGCGATGGCGTAGAGGGCCAAGCCATGAACGTCGTGCCGTGCTTCGATCGCGATCTCCGCCTGCCGCCGCTGAAGATCGTCGTCGCCGCGCCGCGCGGCTTCTGCGCCGGCGTCGACCGCGCGATCACGATCGTCGAGCTGGCGCTCGCGCGCTTCGGCGCGCCGGTCTATGTCCGCCACGAGATCGTCCACAACAAGTTCGTCGTCGACACGCTGAAGGCCAAGGGCGCGATCTTCGTCGAGGAGCTGGGCGAGGTGCCCGACGGCGTCCCGGTGATCTTCTCGGCGCACGGCGTGCCCAAGGCGGTGCCCGCCGAGGCGGCGGCGCGCGGGCTGAACTTCGTCGACGCGACCTGCCCGCTGGTGTCGAAGGTCCACCGTCAGGCCGAGCGCCTGGTCGACGCCGGCCGGCACATCCTGTTCGTCGGCCACGCCGGCCACCCCGAGGTCGTCGGCACCTTCGGCCAGGTGCCGCCGGGCACGATGAGCCTGGTCGAGACGCTGGCCGACGCCCGCACGGTGACGGTCGCCGACCCGGCGCGCGTCGGCTTCCTGACGCAGACGACGCTGTCGGTCGACGACACCGCGGCGATCGTCGACGAGCTCCGGCGCCGCTTCCCGGCGATGATCGGCCCCAAGGGCGAGGACATCTGCTATGCGACCTCGAACCGCCAGGCGGCGGTCAAGCGCATCGCCGGCGACTGCGACCTGATGCTGGTGATCGGCGCGGTCAACTCGTCGAACGCGCAGCGGCTGCGCGAGGTCGCGCAACGCTCGGGGTCGCCCGCCTATCTGATCCACCGCGCCGCCGACCTCGATTGGAGCTGGTTCGACGGGGTCGCCACGCTCGGCGTCACCGCCGGCGCCTCCGCCCCCGAACTCCTCGTCCAGGAGCTGCTGGCGCTGCTCGCGACCCGCTACGCGGTCGCCGTCACCGAGGTCGCCGGCGTCGTCGAGGACGTCGTGTTCAAGCTGCCGCGCATGCTGGCCTGAATGGCGGTCTTCACGCCGGTCTCGGCGGAAGCGCTCGCCGTCTTCCTCACGCGCTACGACCTCGGCCGCGCGGTCAGCTTCAAGGGCATCGCCGAGGGCGTGCAGAACTCCAACTTCGTGCTCGATACCGACCGCGGCGGACGGTATATCCTGACGCTGTACGAAGCGCGGGTCGACCACGCCGACCTGCCGTACTTTCTCGCGCTGACCACCCATCTCGCCGATCGCCGCCTGCCCGTGCCGCGTCCGATCCGCGACCGTGCCGGCGTCGTGCTGCAGCAGTTGTGCGGCCGACCTGCGTGTGTGATCGAATATGCCGCGGGAGTCTCAGTGACCATACCGACGCCGGCCGACGCCTATGCCGCCGCCGCCGCGCTCGGTCGGGTCCATCACGCCGTCGCCGACTTCGCGCCGACCCGTCTCAACGAGCACGGCCCCGCCGGCTGGCGGCGCCTAGTGACGGCGATCGGCGATCGCTTCGACGCGGTCGCGCCGGGGTTCGGCCGGAGCGTCGGCGACGAACTCGACGCGCTCGCCGCCTGGCCGCAACACCTCGCACGGTCGACGATCCACGCCGACCTGTTCGCCGACAACGTCCTCCTGCGCGACGGTCAGGTCAGCGCGCTGATCGACTTCTACTTCGCCTGCACCGACATCCGCGCCTATGATCTCGCGGTGATGCACGCCGCCTGGAGCTTCGCCGCCGACGGCACGCGGTTCCTGCCCGAGATCGCCGCCGCGCTCGTCGCCGGCTACCGCAGCACGCACCCGCTCGATGCTTCCGAGGTCGCGGCGCTGCCGCTGCTGTGCCGCGGCGCGGCGCTGCGCTTCACCCTCAGCCGCGCGTTCGACTGGATCGACACGCCGCCCGACGCACTCGTCACGCGCAAGGACCCGATGGCGTTCGCACGCCGGCTCGACTGGTATCGCACCGCCGACGCGGCGGCGCTCGGCCTGTGACCGACATGCCGCTTGTCACCATCGCCACCGACGGCGCGTGCAAGGGCAATCCCGGCCGCGGCGGCTGGGGCGCGATCCTGCGCACGGGCGCAAGCGAGCGCGAGTTGCTCGGCGCCGAGCCGCTGACGACGAACAACCGGATGGAGCTGACCGCCGCGATCCGGGCGCTCGAGGCGCTGACCCGGCCGAGCCGCGTCGTCCTGACCACCGACAGCAACTATGTCCGCGACGGCATCACCAAATGGGTCCACGGCTGGCAGAAGCGCGGCTGGCGCACCGCCGATGGCTCGCCGGTGAAGAACCTCGACCTGTGGCAGGCGCTTCTCGCCGCGACCCGGCCGCACACGATCGAGTGGCGCTGGGTCAAGGGCCATTCGGGCGATCCCGACAACGAACGCGCCGACGCGCTGGCGAACGCGGCGATCGTCGCGGCCGAAGCCGCCCGCCACGGCGGTCGCCCATAGGCACCGCCGCGGCGGACGCCTATATGCCTCAGGGCAAAATGACGGAGGCGAGCGGTGCGCGACTACACCAGATTCTACATCGACGGGGCGTGGGTCGAGCCGCTCGGCAGCGAACGCCTCGACGTCATCAACCCGGCGACCGAAGCCGTGGCCGGGCGCATCGCGCTGGGCACCGACGGCGACGTCGACCGCGCCGTCGCCGCCGCACGGCGGGCATTCGACGGTTTCGCCGCGACCAGCCGCGCCGACCGCGTCGAGCTGCTGCAGAACGTGCTCGCCGAGTACCAGAAGCGCTTCGCCGACATCGCCGCCGCGATCACCGAGGAGATGGGCGCTCCCGCCTGGCTGGCGACGCAGGCTCAGGCGGGGATCGGCGTCGGCCATCTCCAGACCGGCATCGCCGTCCTCAAGGACTATAAGTTCGAGGAGCGGCGGGGCACGACGCTCCTGGCGCGCGAGCCGGTCGGGGTGTGCGCCTTCATCACGCCGTGGAACTGGCCGATCAACCAGATCGCCTGCAAGGTCGTGCCGGCGCTCGCGGTCGGCTGCACGATGGTCCTGAAACCCTCCGAGATCGCGCCGTTCTCGGGCCAGATCTGGGCCGAGGTGATGGCCGCGGCCGGCGTGCCGGCGGGCGTGTTCAACCTCGTCAACGGCGACGGTCCGACCGTCGGCGCGGCGCTCAGCCGCCATCCGCAGGTCGACATGGTCAGCTTCACCGGCTCGACCCGCGCCGGCATCGAGGTGGCGCGCAACGCCGCGCCGACGGTCAAGCGCGTCGCCCAGGAGCTCGGCGGCAAGTCGCCCAACATCATCCTCGACGACGCCGACCTCGCCGCTGCGGTCGGCGCCGGCGTCCTGCAGATGATGAATAATTCCGGCCAGAGCTGCAACGCACCGTCGCGAATGCTCGTCCCCCGCGCGAAGATGACCGAAGCCAAGACGATCGCCAGGGCGGCGGCCGAGTCGGTCACGGTCGGGCCGCCCGACGGCAACGCCAAGATCGGGCCAGTGGTCAGCGAGACGCAGTGGCACAAGATCCAGGGCCTGATCCAGAAGGGCATCGACGAGGGCGCGACGCTCGTCGCCGGCGGTACGGGCAAGCCCGACGGCCTCGACACCGGCTATTACGTCCGCCCGACGGTCTTCGCCGACGTCACCAACGACATGACGATCGCGCGCGAGGAGATTTTCGGCCCCGTGCTCACGATGCTGCCGTACGACGGCGAAGACGACGCGGTCGCCATCGGCAATGACACGGTCTACGGCCTCGCCGCCTATGTCCAGGGCGAACCCGGCCACGCCAAGGCCGTCGCGCGCCGCATGCGCACCGGCCAGGTGTTCATCAACGGTGCCGGCGGCGACCTGATGTCGCCGTTCGGTGGCTACAAGCAGTCGGGAAATGGCCGCGAATGGGGCGACCATGCCTTCACCGAGTTCCTCGAGGTCAAGTCGATGCTCGGCTATGCCGAGCGGCAGGCGGCGGAGTGACGATGCGCTACAACAAGCTCGGCCGGACCGGCCTGTTCGTCTCCGAACTCTGCCTGGGGACGATGACCTTCGGCGGCGGCGACGGCATCTGGGGAAAGATCGGTTCGCTCCAGCAGGCCGAGGCTGAGGCGCTGGTCGGGCAGGCGCTCGACGCCGGCATCAACTTCATCGACACCGCCGACGTCTATGCGGGCGGCCTGTCGGAGGAGATCACCGGCCAGGCACTGAAGAACCTCGCCGTACGCCGCGACGAGATCGTCGTCGCGACCAAGGCGTTCGGCGACACCGGCACCGGGCCGAACAGCCGCGGCAACTCGCGCTTCCACCTGATCGAGGCGGCCAAGGCGAGCCTCAAGCGGCTCCAGCTCGACCATATCGACCTCTACCAGCTCCACGGTTTCGACCCCGCGACGTCGGTCGAGGAGACGCTTGAGGCGCTCGACACGCTCGTCCGCCACGGCCACGTCCGCTACATCGGCGTGTCGAACTGGGCGGCGTGGCAGATCGTCAAGGCGCTTGGCGTGTCGGAGCGGCTGGGGCTGGCGCGCTTCGCCTCGCTCCAGGCCTATTATACGATCGCCGGTCGCGACCTCGAACGCGAGATCGTGCCGGCGCTGCTGTCGGAGGACGTCGGGCTGATGGTCTGGAGCCCGCTCGCCGGCGGGCTGCTGTCGGGCAAGTACGGCCGCGACGACGAGGCCAAGGGCGAGGGCCGCCGCGCCGCCTTCCCCTTCCCGCCGGTCGACCGCGAGCGCGGCTTCGCCGTGATCGACGCGATGCGCCCGATCGCCGAGGCGCGCGGCGTGTCGGTCGCGCAGGTCGCGCTCGCCTGGCTGCTCCATCAGCCGGTCGTGACCAGCGTCATCGTCGGCGCCAAGCGTCCTGACCAACTGGCTGACAACATCGCCGCGACCGCTGTCTTGCTCTCTCCCGACGATCTCGCCGCGCTCGGCGCCGCAAGCGACCTGCCGTCCGAATATCCCGGCTGGATGTTCGAGCGGCAGGGCGCGTTCCGGCGCGACCAGCTGGCGCAGGCGAACGCGCGGACCTGATCATGTTCGCGGTGGCGCCGCCACGGACCGACTCGAAAGCCGCGTTCTACGACGATCTCGCGGCGCAGCTCGAGGGACTGCTCGGCGACGAGGCCGACGCCGTCGCCAACGCCGCGAACACCGCGGCGCTGATCTTCGCGCAGGTCGCCGACCTCAACTGGGCAGGCTTCTACCTGCTCCGCGGCGACGAACTCGTCGTCGGCCCGTTCCAGGGCAAGCCGGCGTGCGTTCGCATCGCCCTGGGGCGTGGCGTCTGCGGCACCGCCGCCGCCGAGCGCCGCTCGTTGCTAGTCGCCGACGTCGACGCCTTTCCCGGACATATTGCCTGCGACGCCGCCTCGCGCTCCGAGCTCGTCGTGCCGCTGCTCGACGGCGATCGGCTGCTCGGCGTGCTTGATCTCGACAGTCCGCTGCCCGCCCGCTTCGACGCCGACGACCAGGCGGGGATCGAACGCCTGGCGGCGATCTATGTCGCGACGGTCACGCGCGGCGGGTAGCGGCGGTACCGTCCGGATATCCCGCTGGCATCCTCGTGTCGCCGCGGTATACGATTTAGCGCGGCACAGAAGGTAAGATCGATGTTCCGGCATGTCCTCGTCGCGGCCTTCGCAGCCGTCGCTCTCCCCGCGACCGCGATCGCCGCCGAGACGCAGGTCGCCGTCGCCGCCAACTTCACCGAACCCGCCAAGGAGATCGCCGCCGCGTTCCAGAAGGCGACCGGCGATACCGCGGTGCTCAGCTTCGGTTCGTCGGGCGCCTTCTATACGCAGATGACGCACGGCGCGCCGTTCGAGGTGTTCCTGTCGGCCGACGCCGACCGCCCGAAGAAGGCCGAGCAGGACGGTCTCGCGGTCCCCGGCAGCCGCTTCACCTATGCGATCGGCCGGCTGGTGCTGTATTCGGCGACTCCGGGGCTGGTCGATGATGGCGGCGCCGTGCTCCGGTCGGGCGGTTTCGCACATCTGGCGATCGCCGATCCGACCGCCGCACCATACGGCCTCGCCGCGGTCGAGACGATGCGGAAGCTCGGCGTCGACCAGGCGCTGGTGCCCAAGCTCGTCACCGGCAGCTCGATCACCCAGGCGTATCAGTTCGTTGCCACCGGTGCGGCCGAGCTCGGCTTCGTCGCGCAGAGCCAGGTGATCAAAGTCGTCGGCGGCTCGCGCTGGCTGGTGCCGACGCGGCTGCACGCGCCGATCGACCAGCAGGCTATCGTGCTCAAGACCGGCGCGGTGAATCCGGTAGCGAAGGCGTTCGCCAAGTTCCTGCGCGGCCGCGAGGCGCTCGCGATCATCCGGCGCTACGGGTACGAGGTGCGCTGACGCCGATGGACGTCGTCATCGCGACCACCGCCCGGCTGGCGCTGGTGACGACGATCCTCCTGCTCGTGCTGGCGACGCCGCTGGCGTGGTGGCTGGCGCGTTCAAAGCGCTGGTGGAAGGAGATCGCCGGCGCGGTCGCGGCGCTGCCGCTGGTGCTGCCACCGACGGTCATCGGCTTCTACGTTCTCATCGCTCTGGGGCCGGCGAGCCCGCTGATGACGCTGCTCCATCCGTTCGGCGTCCGCACGCTGGCATTCACCTTCACCGGCCTGGTGATCGGCTCGCTGTTCTATTCGCTGCCGTTCGCCGTCCAGCCGTTGCGCACCGCCTTCGAAGGCATTGGCGACCGGCCGCTCGAGCTCGCCGCGACGATGGGCGCGGGGCCGCTCGACGCGTTCCTGACGGTCGGGCTGCCGCTCGCGCGCCGCGGCTTCGTCTCGGCGGCGATCCTCGTGTTCGCGCATACCGTCGGCGAGTTCGGCGTCGTGCTGATGATCGGCGGCGCGATTCCCGGGCGCACCGAGGTGCTGTCGACGCGCATCTACCAGCTGGTCGAGAGCCTCCAGTTCGACGCGGCGTACCGCATCGCCGGCGGCATGCTGGTCTTCGCCTTCATCGCGCTGCTGGCGCTGCTGCTGATCGAGCGCCGGCTGACGAACATCCGGCCGTGACAGCGGAGATCGCCGTCGCGCTCACCGGGCAGCTCGGCGGCTTCGCGCTCGACCTCGCCTTCGCTGTCCCCGCGACGGGCGTCACCGCGCTGCTCGGGCCGTCGGGATCGGGCAAGACCAGCGTGCTGCGCGCGCTCGCCGGGCTTGACCGCCACCGCGGCAGTGTCCGCGTCGCCGACGAGGTCTGGCAGGACGCCGCGCTCTTCGTGCCGGCGCATTGCCGGCGCACCGGCTATATCGCGCAGGGCCAGGGGCTGCTGCCGCACCTGACCGTCGCCGGCAACCTCGACTATGCCGCCCGCCGCGCCCCGCCGGGTCCGTTTGCGCGCGACGCGGTCGTCGCCATGACCGGAATTGCCCCCCTGCTCCACCGCCGGCCCGCCCGATTGTCGGGCGGCGAGGCGCAGCGCGGGTCGATCGCCCGCGCGCTGCTTGGCCAGCCGCGGCTGCTGCTGATGGACGAGCCGCTGACGGGACTCGACGCCGACGCGCGCAGCCGATTGCTCGGCGAACTGGCGGCGCTGTTCGCCCGCCTGCCGATCCCGGTGTTCTACGTCACCCACGATCCCGACGAGGCGCGGCGGCTGGCGACGCGCACGATCCGCCTGCGCGCCGGGCGGATCGACGGCTGACTACCGCCGCATCTCCTGCCGCCGCATCGGCATCGCGTCGATCGTCGCATGAAGCGTCGCGGCGCTGATCGGCGCGCGCTCGTCGAGCTTGACCCCGCCGTCCTTGCCAACCAGCACGACGTGGAACGCGCCGCGGTCGACCTCGTAGCGGCGGCGCAGGGTCGCGGCGGTGTCGGTCGCGCCGGTGACGGTATCGCCGACAACCTCGATCCGCGTGACGTCGCGCGCGCGGAGACCGACATCGTCGAGCGCCGCCCGCTGGGCGAGCAGCTGCGGTGCGCCAGCGTCGGCTGCGAAAATCAGCAGCAGGCGGTCGTCGGCCGGCGCTGCTGCCGACAGGAGGAGCGCGGCGAGGAGGAGGCGGACGGGCATCTCCGGTCAACGCGCCGCGGCGGCAAAGCGCTCCGGGGCGTAGCGCGCCGGGTCGACCGCGCCGGGCGACAGGCCGAGCAGCAGCCGCGCGCCGAGCTCGCCCGCCGCCGGTGCCGTCTGGATGCCGAAACCGCCTTGGCCAACGCACCAGAAGAAGCCGGGCACCGCGGCGTCGAAGCCGTAGACCGGCAGCCGGTCGGGGGCGAAGGTGCGCAGCCCCGCCCAGCTACGCTCGACGCGGACGACGCGCGGATTGGCGGCGTGTTCGAAGCGGTCGATGGCGACGGCGATGTCGAGCTCCTCGGGCGCGGCGTCGCGGGCGACGTCGGGAATCTCGTCGTGCGGCGACAGCCACAGCCGGCCGGCGTCGGGCTTGAAGTAGAAGCTGCCGGCGGCATCGAACACGACCGGCAGGTCGGCCGGCGGCGGCGGATCGACGTCGACGACGACCAGCGTCCGTCGCAGCGGCGCGAGGCCGAGCGGCGCTACACCGGCGAGCGCGGCGAGTTCATCGCCCCACGCGCCGGCGGCGTCGACGACGACCGTGGCGGCGAC
>CAXUEV010000040.1:0-10146 GCA_964250105.1 uncultured Sphingomonadaceae bacterium | reverse complement strand
GCCGAGGCGGTGCTGGCGCGCCACCGCCCGGGCATCGGCAATCTCGGTTTCCTCCGCGCGGCGACGCCGCCGGATGCGGCGGCGGCGCAGTTCACCGGCTTTCTCGACGCGCTGCTGGCGACGCGGCGCATGGGGGATGAAACATCGAGCGCGAATTCCCACTTCAAGGCCAGCATGGACGCCGCCGCCTTCGATGCCGTTCGCCGCAACCACGGCGCGCGGGCAGAGTTGTTCGACATGGACCATGTGGTTGGAATCGTCACCGATAGCGAGTAAGCGGCCTGACCGCGCGCGCGAGTCGGTGGCAAGCTGGATTGGACGTTGTTAACCATGGCAAAGACCAACGGGGCCGCCGCCGAGATCGAGACCAAGCCCGAAGCCGACGGCGCGCCGCTGCTCGACCTCAACGAGGCATCGATCAAGAAGCTGATCGCGCGGGCGAAGAAGCGCGGCTACATCACCTACGACGAGCTGAACGACGCGCTGCCGCAGGTGACCTCCGACCAGATCGAGGACGTCATGGCGTCGCTGTCGGAGATGGGCATCAACCTGATCGAGAACGACGAGCCCGCCGAAGAGGGGGCCGAGCCCGCCGCCGCGGGCGCCGACGACGACGACGAGGCCGAGGTCGTCGAGGGCGACCCCGCCGCGGTCGCCGCACCCGTCGCGGTCAAGGCGGCGCCGCTCGACCGCACCGACGATCCGGTGCGGATGTACCTGCGCGAGATGGGCGCGGTCGAATTGCTGTCGCGCGAGGGCGAGATCGCGATCGCCAAGCGGATCGAGGCCGGGCGCAACACGATGATCGCCGGGCTGTGCGAGAGCCCGATGACCTTCACCGCGATGATCGAATGGTCCGACGCGCTCAACGAAGGCCGGATGCAGCTGCGCGAGATCCTCGACCTCGACGCGATGCTGGTCAAGGACCCGACCGAGGGCGGCGCCGAGAACACCGGCGACCTGCCGACCGTCACCTACAAGGAGGACGGCGAGCCCGACATCGTCTCCGCCCCCGCCGACGCCGACGAGGAGGAGGAGGCGGCGTTCACCGGCCGGACCAAGCCCGACGGCACCGCCGCGATCCCCGACGAGGACGACGAGGACAATACGCTGAGCCTCGCGGCGATGGAGGAGCTGCTCAAGCCCGCGGCGCTCGAGAAGTTCGCCGAGGTCACCGCGACCTACCGCAAGTTCCAGAAGCTGCAGGACAGCCGGCTGACCGCGTTCCGCGAGAATGTCGAGTTCGGCGCGGGCGACGAGCGGCGCTACCAGAAGCTGCGCGAGGAGCTGACCGAGGGCGTCAAGAGCGTCCATTTCAACAACAACAAGATCGAGTTCCTCGTCGACCAGCTGTACGGCTACAACCGCCGGCTGCTCGGGCTCGGCGGCACGATGATGCGGCTCGCCGACCGCCACAAGATCAACCGCAAGGCGTTCCTCGACGAATATATGGGGCACGAGCTCGACGAGGGCTGGACCGCGCGTGTCGCCGGCGTCGACAAGCGCTTCGCCGCCTTCGCCGCCGCCGAGGGCTCGGCGGTCGAGAGCGTGCGCACCGAGATCGGCGACATCGCCCAGGCGACCGGCGTCGACATCGGCGAGTTCCGCCGCATCACCAACATGGTCCAGAAGGGCGAGCGCGAGGCGCGCATCGCCAAGAAGGAGATGGTCGAGGCCAACCTGCGCCTGGTGATCTCGATCGCCAAGAAATACACCAACCGCGGGCTGCAGTTCCTCGACCTGATCCAGGAGGGCAACATCGGCCTGATGAAGGCGGTCGACAAGTTCGAGTACCGCCGCGGCTATAAATTCTCGACCTATGCGACGTGGTGGATCCGCCAGGCGATCACGCGCTCGATCGCCGATCAGGCGCGGACGATCCGCATCCCGGTGCACATGATCGAGACGATCAACAAGCTCGTCCGCACCAGCCGCCAGATCCTCCACGAGATCGGCCGCGAGCCGACGCCCGAGGAACTCGCCGAGCGGCTGTCGATGCCGCTCGAGAAGGTCCGCAAGGTGATGAAGATCGCCAAGGAGCCGATCAGCCTCGAGACGCCGATCGGCGACGAGGAGGACAGCCACCTCGGCGACTTCATCGAGGACAAGAACGCGGTGATCCCGGTCGACGCCGCGATCCACGCCAACCTGAAGGAGACGGTGACGCGCGTGCTCGCGTCGCTGACGCCGCGCGAGGAGCGCGTGCTGCGCATGCGCTTCGGCATCGGCATGAACACCGACCATACGCTCGAGGAGGTCGGCCAGCAGTTCTCGGTCACCCGCGAACGCATCCGCCAGATCGAGGCGAAGGCGCTGCGGAAACTCAAGCACCCGAGCCGCAGCCGGAAGATGCGGAGCTTCCTCGACGTGTAGGTCTACCCTCTCCCCCTTGAGGGAGAGGGACAGGCGGCGCAGCCGCCGGGAGAGGGGGCAACGTCGACGCCCGGTCGCTGCCCGCTCCCTGATCGCGTGCCGCGACCGGTCTCTTTCCTTCAGGGGGAGAGGGCAGGAGGCGTGGCGCTGCGGTGCAGCGAGGATTTGACACGCTGACGGCATCAGGCTTTAGGGGCGGCGGGCGGTGAAAGGTCGATGATGGCGACGGCAACGAGCGAGGCCGGACGCGGGCCGGTCGGCCGGTTTTTCGCTGGGCCTTCAGTCGGCACGATCCTGGATGCCAACCGCGGTATGGGACCGGGTTTCGACCTGTGCCGGGTCGGATTGTCGGTGGTGATCGTGCTGATCCATGCCGTACGCGTGACCGATCCGCATTCGAGCCTTTTCACAGGGCCGATCCGCCCGATCTACCTCGCCATATTGCCGTTGTTTTTCGGGCTCAGCGGCTTTCTCGTCACCGGCAGCGCGCTTCGACTCCGCGACCTGCGGACCTTCCTCGCGTTCCGCGTCCTGCGGATCATGCCGGCGCTGATGGTCGAGGTCACGCTGTCGGCAGTGATCCTCGGATCGCTGCTGACGGTGCTGCCGGTTACCGAGTATTTCACGAATCGCCGCTTCTTCGCTTACTTCGGCAACATCGTCGGCTGGATCCACTTCCGTCTGCCGGGGGTATTCCTGACCAATCCGCATCCCGAGATTGTCAACGCCAATCTGTGGACGCTCCACCCCGAGTTCATCAGCTACGGGATGATGGCGCTGCTGATGATGACGAAACTCGTCTATTCACGCCGGGCGATGACGCTGATCTGGCTGGCAGCGACGATCGCCGGGATCATCGCCAGCGTCTTCTTCGACAAGTCCGGCCTGCGCGTTCACTATAGCGGAGACGTCCTGATCTACTGCTTCCTGACGGGAACGACCGCCTTCCACTGGCGTCATCGCCTGCCCGTCAACGGCTGGCTAGCCCTCTTGTGCGCGGTCGTCTCCTATGCCTTGGTCTGGGTGCCGCACACGTCGGTCATCGTTCAGGCGCCGCTGATCTACACGATCATCTGGCTCGGCATGCAGAGATTCCCGCGCATCGAGCTGCTCCAGCGCGGCGACTATTCGTACGGCATCTATCTTTACGGCTATCCGATCGAGCAGACGCTCGTCTTCCTGTTCCCGGCGATCGCGGTCTGGTGGCTGATCTTCCCGCTGACGGCGGTGCTCGTGTTCGGTATCGCCGCGCTGTCGTGGCATTACATCGAGAAGCCGGCGCTCCGGCTGAAGAAGTTCGTCCTCGCCAAAGGCAGTCGACCGTTGCCGGCGAGCACGACCGAGCCCGCCTGACCGATCGGGCGGCGCCCCGCCTCAGGCGGCGACGGTATCGCGTTCGGGGGCGGCGCGGCGCCCCCGCGCCCGGTTGAGCGCGGTGGTCGCGAGGGCGACGACGCGCCGCCAGGCGAGGAAGACGACGATCCCGAGCAGCAGCGAAAGGACGACCATCAGCGGCACGTTGAAGATGTGCAGCCGGAAGCGGACGATGTTGATGACGATGCCGTGCGATAGATAGATGTAGAACGTCGTCTGGCTGATGAAGGCGAGCGCCACCGCCAGCCACGTCGCCAGGTTGATCCGCGGCACGAACAGGATCACCGCCGTCGCCAGCATCAGGAACGCCGTATGGCTGTCGACGAAGCCCCAGTCGAAGCCCGACAGCAGCGCCGCGCCGACGACGCAGGCGATGCGCTTGGCCGTCGTGTTGGCCTCGGTCATCAGCCAGCCGAGGGCGAAGGCATAGGCCCATGTATCGGTGCGGTGTAGCCGACCGTTGACGAACTCGTCGGCGGCGATCAGCGGGATGCCGAAGTTGAGCGCAGTCGTCGCGACGACGAGGCAGAGGCCGAACAGCCAGCGTTGCTCGATCGCGAACCGCCGCACCGGCGGGATCGAGAACAGCACCACCAGCACGACGAGGCACTGGAACAGCGCCTCCATGAACCAGTAGACCTCGACCGTGCCGCGGTGGTCGAGATAGTTGCCGAGCATGAACAGCGTCGACACGCCGATATGCGCCTTCGACGCCAGCATCTTGTACAGGCCGATGAACAGGAAATAGGGGATCAGGTAGCGCACCGCGAACTGGCCGATCAGGTCGACCCGGCGCGGCGAGATCAGCTGGTCGCGCTGGAAACGCGCCGCATTATAGCCGGCCGTCATCAGCAGGGTCAGCGCGCCGCCCTTCCACAGCAGGTTGACGCTGTGGCCGACGAGCGCGTGGCCGACGATGATCGTCGTCATCGCCAGCGGGCGGATCAGCATCTCGGTCGCGACCGAGCGCGACTTGCGCCCCGCCGGCGGGCTCGCCGCCGCCATCGTCGTGACCTGGTCGATCGTCAGCCGTTCCCAGTTGTCGGGCAGGTGGCCGAGCTCGCGCTCGATCGCCATCGACACCTCGACATAGGCGAGCGAGTCGCCGTGGAGCGAGGCGAAGCTGTCGCTCGTCGCCACCGACCGGCGGCTGAGCGCGCGGGCGTAGAGCGCCGCCAGGCGCTCGCCCTCGCTGGCGTCGGCGGCCGCCGCCTGGTTCTCGGCGGCGGCGAAGGCGGCGCGGCCGTTGGCGAGGACGGTCGGGAAGTCGACCTTGCCCGACGCCAGCCGCGGCGTTTCGCCGAGCGCGAAGACGACGCGCGAGCGGAGCGGGATCGCGGTCTTGTCGTCGACGATGCGCTCGGCCGCGGCGACGTCGGCGAAGCGCGCGACGCCGATCGCGACGAGCTGGTCGTCGCCGGCGACGACGCTGCCGATGTTCGCGGCGGCGAGCATCCGCTCGATCTCGTCGAGCCCGACGCGAAGCCCGGCGATCTTGCTGAAGCGCGACGTCCGCCCGACGACGCGGAACAACCCGTCCTCGACCTCCTGGCCGAGGTCGCCGGTGCGGAGTTCGGCCAGCTCGGCACCGCGGGCGAGGTCGGCGACGCCCTCCGCATAGCCCATCATCACGTTCGGGCCGGTATAGACGAGCTCGCCGACCTCGCCGATCGCCACGGCACGGCCGGTGTCGTCGACCACCGCGAGTTCGCCGCCGGGGATCGCCTTGCCGATACAGTCGGAATGGCCGTCGAGCAGCTCGGGCGGCAGATACGCCATCCGCGCGGTCGCCTCGGTCTGCCCGTACATGGTGAAGAAGCGCGCGCCGTGGGCGTGCGCCCAGTCGGCATAGGTCGACACGAGTTCGGGCGACAGCCGGCCGCCGGCCTGCGTCAGCGTCCGCAGCGACGGGTGCGACCGGTTGCGGAAGCCCGTCGCCTCGAGCAGCTCGTAGGTGTACGGCACCCCGGCGAGGCTCGTCGCCTGCGTCGCCTCGACCAACGCCCAGAGCGCGTCGTCGACCACCGAGCGGTTGGTCAGCACGACCGACGCGCCCGCCGCGAGGTGCGAGTTGAGCACCGACAGGCCGTACGAATAGCTGACCGGCAGCGTCGTCACCGCGCGGTCGGCGGTGCCGATGGCGAGATAGTCGGCGATCGCGCGGGCGTTGGCGTCGACCGCGGTGCGCGACAGGCGGACGAGCTTGGTCGCGCCGGTCGACCCCGAGGTCGACAGCATCACCGCGAGATCGGGATGGAGGTCGAGGTCGCGCGCGTGGCGGACGTCGTGGCCGCCGTCGCCGCTGATGATCAGGTTCGGCTGGAAATTCGCCTCGGTGCGCTGCCGCGCCGCCTCGGCGGCGATGATCACCGGATGGCGGCCGCGCAGGCAGGCGAGCAGCGCGACGACCGAATCGACGTTGTTCTGCGCCTCAAGCAGGACCAGCCGCGGCGTCGGGCCGATCCGCCGCGCGACCTCGTCGGCACGGGCGGCGAGGTCGGCGTACGACAGGCTCGCCGCAGTCTCGTCGACCAGGGCTACCGCATCGCCCGATGCCGCGATCGTGTCGGCAAAAAATGCGGTCATGCCCCCTCCGCGCACCAGATGTGCAACCATATTCTATCGCAACCGCTCGGCGCAGGTCAAACTTTGCTGTGCTGCAGCATGGCCGCCGGCACCCACTTGCCCCGCGGCCGGCGCGGCCCTAGTCGTGGTGGACACCGTCGACCAAGGGGCCGCCAATGCGTTTCGAAGGCACCAGCGGCTATGTCGCGACCGACGACCTCAAGGTCGCGGTCAACGCCGCGGCGACGCTGCGCCGGCCGCTGCTGGTCAAGGGCGAGCCCGGCACCGGCAAGACCGTGCTCGCGGCCGAGGTCGCGGCGAGCTTCGGCGCGCCGCTGATCGAGTGGAACGTCAAGTCGACGACCAAGGCGCAGCAGGGCTTGTACGAATACGACGCCGTCAGCCGGCTGCGCGACGGCCAGCTCGGCGACGCGCGGGTCGGCGACATCGCCAACTATATCCGCCGCGGCAAGATGTGGGAGGCGTTCACCAGCCCGGTCCTGCCGGTGCTGCTGATCGACGAGATCGACAAGGCCGACATCGAGTTCCCGAACGACCTGCTGACCGAACTCGACCGCATGGCGTTCGACGTCTACGAGACCGGCGAGCGCGTCGTCGCGGCGCAGCGCCCGATCGTCATCATCACCTCGAACAACGAGAAGGACCTGCCCGACGCCTTCCTCCGCCGCTGCTTCTTCCACTATATCAAGTTCCCCGAGCGCAGCGTCATGGAGGCGATCGTCGCGGTCCACTTCCCCGACATCCAGGGCGGACTGGTGCGCGAGGCGCTCAACATCTTCTTCGACATCCGCGAGGTGCCGGGCATGAAGAAGAAGCCGAGCACGTCCGAACTGCTCGACTGGCTCAAGCTGTTGATGCACGAGGACCTGCCCCTCGACGTGCTCCGCTCGCGCGACACCAAGACCCTGATCCCCCCACTCCACGGCGCATTGCTCAAGAACGAGCAGGATGTCATGCTGTTCGAGAGGCTGGCGTTCATGTCGCGGCGGGGGACGGCGTAGGGGTGTTCCTCACCTTCCTCACCGAACTCCGTGCCGCGAAGATCCCGGCGTCGCTGCACGAGCATCTGACGTTGCTGGCGGCGTTGAAGGCGGGGGTGGTCGATCTGCGGGTCGAGCAGTTCTATTACCTGGCGCGGGCGGCGTATGTGAAGGACGAGGGGCTGCTCGACCGGTTCGACCAGGTGTTCGGGCGCGTGTTCAGGGGGATCGAGACGGTCGGCGACGGCGGGACCGCGGAGATCCCCGAGGAATGGCTGCGCAAGGTCGCCGAGCTCCACCTGACGCCCGAGGAGATGGCGAAGGTCCGGGCGCTCGGGTCGTGGGACGAGATCATGGAGACCTTGAAGCAGCGGCTCGAGGAGCAGAAGAAGCGGCACGAGGGCGGGTCGAAGTGGATCGGCACCGGCGGCACGTCGCCGTTCGGCGCAAACGGCTACAACCCCGAGGGCGTCCGCATCGGCCAGGACAAGGGGCGCCAGGGCCGCGCGATCAAGGTGTGGGACAAGCGCGAGTTCAGGAACCTCGACGCGACCGTCGAGCTCGGCACGCGCAACATCAAGCTGGCGCTGCGCCGGCTGCGGCGCTTCGCGCGCGAGGGCGCGGCGGACGAACTCGACCTCGACGCGACGATCAGCGGCACGGCAAAAAAGGCGTATCTCGACATCGTCATGCGCCCCGAGCGCCACAATGCGGTCAAGGTGCTGCTGTTCCTCGACGTCGGCGGCTCGATGGACCCGCATGTCAAGCTGTGCGAGGAGCTGTTCTCGGCCGCGCGCGCCGAGTTCAAGCATCTCGAATTCTTCTATTTCCACAACTGCCCGTACGAGGCGGTGTGGCAGGACAACCGCCGCCGCGCGACCGAGCGGACGCCGACGCGCGACGTCCTTCACCGCTTCCCGCACGACTATAAGCTGGTCTTCGTCGGCGACGCGTCGATGTCGCCGTACGAGATCAGCCTGCCCGGCGGCTCGGTCGAGCATTGGAACGAGGAGAGCGGCGAGACGTGGCTGCGGCGGCTGACCGACGTCTATCCGGCGGCGGTCTGGCTCAACCCGCTGCCCGAGCGGAGCTGGGGCCACAGCCAGTCGATCGACATGACGCGGCGCATCATGGGCGACCGGATGTTCCCGCTGACGCTCGGCGGGCTCGACGCGGCGATGCGCGCGCTGACGAAGCGCCGGTGACGCTTTCGCTTGAACGCGCGAATCGCGTCGGCTAGCGTCGCGTCATGGCCGATCGCATCAACCCGCTGTCGCTCGCGCGCGCCGCCGCGCTGCCGGCGGCGTGCATCGCCCTGACCGCCTATTTCGCCTTCCACGCCCTCGCCGGCAACACCGGGCTGGGCGCGTGGCAGGACTACAAGGCCGAGCATGCCGCGGTCGCCGCCGACGCGATGCGGGTCGCGGCGACGAAGGCGGGGCTGCGCCGGCAGATCGCGCTGCTCGACCCGCGCCATGTCGACCCCGATCTCGCCGACGAACTCGTCCGGCGCAATCTGGGCGTTGTGCGAAACGATGAGGTTATAATCCCGCTGCCCGATGCCAAATAGCGCAGGCGCGTAGCTTTCCTGCCGGGTCGACGCGTTCTATACGGACGCTCTTTCCCCGGTCCGGAGACGCCTGGCATGGCCCGTTCACCCGCTCGTCCCGCGCCCGCCGAACCCGAGACGCCAACGCGCGACCGGCCCGCCGAGCCGCAGCGGTACAAGGCCGAGCCCGCCGAACTCCTCGCCTTCTACCGCGAGATGCTGCTGATCCGCCGCTTCGAGGAGCGCGCCGGGCAGATGTACGGCATGGGGCTGATCGGCGGCTTCTGCCATCTCTACATCGGCCAGGAGGCGGTCGTCACCGGCATGCAGTCGGCGCTGAAGGCGACCGATTCGGTCATTACCGGCTACCGCGAGCACGGCCATATGATCGCCGCCGGCATCGAGCCCAAGATCGTCATGGCCGAGCTGACCGGGCGGCAGGCGGGCATCTCCAAGGGCAAGGGCGGATCGATGCACATGTTCTCGGTCGAGCACGGCTTCTACGGCGGCCACGGCATCGTCGCGGCGCAGGTCCCGCTCGGCACGGGACTCGGCTTCGCCCACAAGTACAAGGACGACGGCGGGCTCGCGGTGACCTATTTCGGCGACGGCGCGGCGAACCAGGGCCAGGTCTACGAGAGCTTCAACATGGCCGAGCTGTGGAAGCTGCCGGTGATCTACGTCATCGAGAACAACCAGTACGCGATGGGCACCAGCGTCAACCGCTCGTCGTCGGAGGACCAGCTGTTCCGCCGCGGCGAGAGCTTCCGCGTCCCCGGGCTCCAGGTCGACGGCATGGACGTGCTCGAGGTGCGCGGCGCCGCCGACGTCGCGGTCGACTGGGTGCGCGCGGGCAAGGGGCCGATCCTGCTCGAGATGAAGACCTACCGCTACCGCGGCCATTCGATGTCCGACCCGGCGAAGTACCGCAGCCGCGAGGAGGTCCAGGCGATGCGCGAGAAGTCCGACCCGATCGAGCACGCCAAGCGCGACCTGATCGCCGCCGGCATCGCCGACGAGGCGAAGCTGAAGGACATCGAGAAGGAGATCCGCGGCATCGTCGCCGACGCCGCCGACTTCGCCGAGAGCGCCCCCGAGCCCGATGCGCGCGAGCTCCATACCGACGTGCTGGTGGGAACCTACGGATGACCGAGATCAAGCTGCCGGCGATGTCGCCGACGATGGAGGAAGGCACGCTGGCCAAGTGGCTGGTGGCCGAAGGCGACACGGTCAAGCCGGGCGACGTGCTCGCCGAGATCGAGACCGACAAGGCGACGATGGAGC
>CAXUEV010000039.1:0-10152 GCA_964250105.1 uncultured Sphingomonadaceae bacterium | reverse complement strand
CCCGGGCAGGCGTTCGAAGGCATGCAGGCGAGCGCGTTCGACGCGGCCGAAGCCAAGCGCACCAAGGTGTTCCAGGGCGGCGACTTCGGCGGGGGCGGCATGTGGTACGTGTGGGGCGCGCGCAAATGATTGGTGGCGGGCAGTCCTGACGGGACTGCCCGCCAGGCGCTGAACGGAGATTGTCATGGTGCAGCTTCAGAAGAAGGCGAAAGGCGAACGCCCCCGCTATTTCGACGAGCCGGCCGTCGAGAAGCTGATGTCGATCACGCTCGCGCTCGCCGGCGAAGTCGCGGTGATACGCGACCGGATCGATACGATCGAGCGACTTTCCGCCGACGGGGGTCCGGTCACGACCGCGGCGATCGACGGCTACGTTCCCAATGCCGCCACGCGGGCGCGTCGCGATGCCTGGCGCGAAACGTTCCTCGAGACGATCTTCCGCATCGTGCACCAGGAAAAGGAAGAGCTCGAGCGGCAGGCGGGGCACGAGCCGTACGACAGTGCCGTCGCCGCGGTCGGCAGTTCATGAGCGGCACGGCGACCGCGAACTCCCAAGATCGATTCCCATGCTGCCGGACGAGGCGAGGCCTGCGATACTCCTGACCGCGCCGTGGCCCGACCGACCTATGCAGCGTGCGCGGGCCCGATATCGCGTCAGCGTGTGGGTTGAGCCGAGTACGCCGGCGCGACTCGAGGAGGCGATCCGGCACTTCGATGCGATCTGTCCCACGGTTGCCGACCGGCTGCCGGCGACGCTGTTCGCCGGTGCTCGCCGGCGCACACGCTTCATCGCCAACTACGGTGCCGGCGTCGATCATATCGACCTGCAGGCGGCACGGAATGCCGGGGTCGGCGTGTCAAACACCCCCGACGTGCTGACGCTCGCCACGGCGGAAACGGCCGTGATGCTGATGCTGATGTGCAGCCGCGGTGCCGGCCCGGCGGAACGCCGGCTGCGCGCCGGCAAATGGGCGGGCTGGTCGCCGACCGACCAGATCGGGCGGGGTCTGACGGGGCAGTCGCTTGGCCTCGTCGGGTTCGGCCGGATCGCCCAAGCGACGGCGGCGCTGGCGCGCGCCTTCGGCATGTCGATCCTGTATCACGCCCGCCGCCGCGTCGCCGTCGACGACGAGCGCCCCCTCGACGCGGGGTTCGTCCCGCGGCTTGCGGACCTGCTCGCGACGGCGGACATTGTTTCGCTGCACTGTCCGGGCGGCGCGGCGACGCATCACCTGATCGACCGCGCGGCGCTGGCCGCGATGAAGTCGCACGCGATCCTCGTCAATACCGCGCGGGGCAGCGTCGTCGATGCCGAGGCGCTGGCCGACGCGCTGGCCGCGGGCACGATCGCCGCGGCTGGGCTCGATGTCTACGAGCATGAGCCGGTCGTCCCGGCGCGTCTGCTCGCCTGCGAGCAGGCCGTGCTGCTGCCCCATATCGGCAGCGCCACGATCCAGGCGCGCGAGGCGATGGGTCTGCGTGCACTCGACAACCTCGACGCCTTCTTCGACGGGGGCGTCGTGCCGGACCGCCTGGCGTGACCACCGCGCGTGCGACAGACGGCTTGCCGACGGCTGTCGCCGATGCGGTTGATGCCGTCCATCGCCCGATCGCGCGGCGAATCGCGGCGTCGGCGGCCCATCGCGGGACGATGCCGCTGGTGGTCGGCATCTGCGGCGCGCAGGGCAGCGGCAAAACGACGATCACCGCGCGTCTGGCCGCCCTGCTCGCCGATCACGGCCTGCGCGTCGCCACCCTGTCGATCGACGACCTGTATCTCGGCCGCGCCGCGCGCCTCGCGCTGGCCGCGACGGTCCATCCGCTGCTGCGGACGCGCGGCGTGCCGGGCACGCACCACGTCGCCGCGGGCCGTCGCCTTATAGCCGCGGCCGGAACAGCGGGAACGTTCGTGCTGCCCCGCTTCGACAAGGCGACCGACGATAGGGTGCCGCGCGCGACTTGGCCGGTGGTGGCCGGCCCGGTCGATGTCTTCCTGTTCGAAGGCTGGTGCGTCGGTGCCCGGCCGCAGCCGGCGGCTGCGCTCGACCGTCCGGTCAATCGGTTGGAGGCGACCGAGGACGCGACCGGTGCGTGGCGGCGCCACGTCAACGATTGCCTCGCTGGACCCTATAGATCGCTGTTCGCGCGGCTAGACCTGACGATCTTGCTGCAGGCGCCGGGCTTTGACGTCGTCGCGGCGTGGCGCGCCGAACAGGAAGACAGGTTGCACGCCTCGCTCGCGCGGAAAGGGCGCAAGGGGGGGCAGTCGGCGGCGGAGCTGGACCGCTTCATTATGCATTTCGAACGCATCACGCGCCACATTCTGGCGGAGATGCCGGATCGCGCCGATATCGTCGTCAAGCTCGACCGGCACCGGCGCGTCGACGAGTTGCTGATGCCCGTCGGCGTGGTGCCGGCGTCGTGACACTAGGGTTTAGCACCGAGCGCGACGCGATGGACCCGATAAAAATATTTCTACTGTCGGATATCATTTCCACCATCTTTGCATACAGTCTAATTATCGCTCGACGCTCAGCAGTGGCGAGCGGGCAAAGCTGCGGAGGTCGTTGAGCATGGCGGATCGGCAACACTGGCGACGGGACGAACCCGCGTTCTATAATTTCCTGGCGTTCGACCGTCGGCCGGTCGACGCGCCCGATATCCTAGCGGGGACGCGCGGTGCTCTCATGAGCCGGGACGAGAAAAGCCAGTCGGCGACCTATGTGCTCGAGGTGCCAGCCGGATTTCGTGGGCGGACCGATGCCACGGCCGCATCACTCGAGTTTTTCGTCCTGCGCGGCGATCTCGCTCTCGACGGGGCAGGCGTGGACGCAAGCGGCTACATCCACCTGCCCCAGCTTTGCGGCGGGGGGGAGATCACCTCGACCCGGGGGGCGCTGGTGCTGGCGTTCTGGAACCCCAACCTTCCCAGCTTTCCCTATCCGGTCACGCGCAACACGACCCTCGCGACTCACGCCAAGGAGTGGATGAACAGCGTGCCCGGCGCGCACGGCGTCATGCACAAGTCGCTGCGCATCCCCGATCCCGTACCGCAGCCGGGCAGCGAGGGTTTCGACGGAGGGCCCGGTGGCTACCTGAGGTTTCAATATATCGCACCGCAGACGATCGCCGAGATGGAGCATGTCCATCACGAGTGCTGGGAGGAGATAATCCTGCTGCAGGGCGACATCATGCTGCTCAACGAGGGTCAAATGACCGCCGGCAGCGTCGTATCCCACCCGCAGGAATGGTATCATGCACCGTTCGTCTCGCGCGGCGGCGCGGTCATTCTGGTCCATACCGACGGCCCGATGGGATATCCTTGGCCGCCGCGCCCCTATCCGCAGGGGCGCGCCTTGTGCGAGCGCTATCTTGCAGAATCGTCGTGGGACGCGCCGGTCGCGCACGTCGACTGGGGCGATCATGCGCTGGCAGCGGTCCAGGCGTGCTCGGCGGAATATCACGCGTGGCGACAATCGCCGGGAGGCGAGCCGTGGGGCGGCGCGGAGCACGCGGCGGCCGTACCCGACATGCCCGGCGGACGCGGCCAAACGACGGATTTCCGTGCCAGCTGGCAGCGATTGCCGAGCACCATCCTGCCGGCAAAACGCTGATCGCGCCTTTTCCTCGTCGTTGCCGTTCCCGGAGAACATATGATCAAAGATGTCCACCACAGCTCACTCTTCGTCGCCAATCTCGACCGGTCGCTCGAATTCTATTGCGGGACGCTCGGCCTCGAATTGGTCAGCCGCTCGGACGGCTGGGGCGGCGAATTCCTCGGCGTCGTCTGCGGGATGCCTTCGGTCGACATGCGGATCAATATCGCCCTCGTCCGGGTCGGGCCGCGTGGCAAGGTTATCGAACTGATCGAAGTGCTGCATCCCGAACGGCTGCAATCCGACGCGTCCACGCGGCCCAGCGGGATTGCACGGCTGGGCTTCGAGGTCGACGACATCGTCGGAACGGTCGACGAGCTGCGGGCGCTCGGCGTGACCTTCCTCAGCGATATCGTGACGGTGGCGGTGGCCGAGCAGGGGCATTACTCGGACGGCAAGGCCGTCATGTTTCTTGATGTCGATGGCATCATCCTCGAACTGCAGCAGCCTTCGGCTCCCGGGAAAATTACTTGAAGTATAAATTCTAGTACATGTGGAGGATTGGTTGTGAGATCGTAGGATATCACCATAGATGTCTTTTTGAGGCTGACGACGCTGACGCTCGCGATATCGCTTGTAGCGAGAGCTGGAGCAGTGGGCGGCATCCGCCGCGATGATCGAGGAGGAGCACCTCGTCCCGCTTGTCGATCTCGCCTATCAGGGCCTTGGCCACGGCCTGGATGGGGATGCGGCACCGACGGGGCGTTGCTAACCGTGATTCCAGAGGTTATCGTTGCTTATAGCTGTTCTATCGTAATCGCGTCGGCGCTCTGTGGATCAAGGCGGACAGCGGCAAGACGATCGCTGCCGTGCGAGAGAACGTTCTCGTGCTGGCGCGCAGCTTGTGGTCCATGTCGCCCGATCACGGCGCAGCCACGGTGCGGGGGCTCGTGGAGGACCCGGAGCGCACGGACCTGTGGAAGCATTAGCCCGACGGCATGCGCCTGCGGATTGCGGGCCTTCGGACGGGCTCGCGCAGGCCGAGCTGAGGGTCGCGCCGCTGGCGGATCAAGGCGGCATGTTCGCCATGCTTCCTCTGTCGCGGGAGTCCGTGATGTTGCTCCGGACGACCGACGGCATCTACATGGCCGATTGGGGCCGCATCAACATCGCAGGCCTGCGCCGCGAGACGGTCGCCCCGTTCGTCGCCGCGATTGCTCCGCACCTTTAGCGTTAAGCAGAGAGAATTTCCATGTCTGACGCCAACCCGCTCGGTCTCGATGGCTTTGCCTTCGCCGAGTTCACCGCGCCGGATCCCGCGCTCATGACCAGGCATTTGCTGCAACTAGGCTTCACCGCCGCTGCCCGTTCGCCCGATCTGACATGACACTGTTCCGGCAGGGTCGTATGACGTCGGTCGGTGGCTCCATATCAGCTCCAAGGTGCCGAACTCGATCGGTCGATCGGAAGAGGAGTTGATGGATAATCAACGTTTTATCGGGTTGTCCGAACGCCAACGCATCTACCTCCGAGAGGTGTTTCAACATCGAAATTCGCAAGAGATAGCATTTAAAATGAATGTGAGTGCCCGCGCCGTCGATAAGCAGTTGCTTCTGGCCAAGGACGTGATCGGCGCGACGAGCCGTTTCGAAGCTGCGCGGCTCTTTGCCGAATTCGAGGCCGGGGTAGAAGGTTTCTACCCTGCAAGCGTTGCCCCTTCCCGTCCGGCGTTTTGGCCGCTTCCCTGGCCGGTGCCGACAGAGCCGCGCAGGACGAACTCGTTGACGTGGCAGCAGGTCCTAGCGTGGGGCACGATCATATCGATCGCAACCCCCGTCGCCATTACCGTCGCTGCCATGGTCATCATCGCCCTAGCACTTCTGTCCGGCATCCACCTCGGCTAGGCGCCGCGGCGCCAACGGAGAAAAGCATGACCAGCCTTTCAAATTCCAGTCGGCTCGTTGCGACCGACCTCAGGCGCGCGGAGCGATCGATCAATCTGGCGACGCGCGACGCCGCACAATTCCTGCTGACGACGCTCGATGTCACGGAAACCGAAAAACTGTCCCCGGCCATTGCGCATCGCACCGTCAAGGCGACCGTTGATGCGCTCACGGCGCTGGTCGACAGCCAGCATCATATTGCGATGCGCGCGCATATCACGGCGGAAAGAGCCGGGCGTGAGCTTGGCCTGAACGTCACCAGCTGGGGCGTCGGCTATCCAAAACCGCCGAGTGCCGCCGACGAAACGGCTGTTCTCGACGACAAGGCGGAGATGGCTGTAGCCGCTAGCCCCTCGGTAGGGTCTTCGTTCGCGACCTTTTAATCGGGTGAACGCGAGTCTCCTTCTTGCCCTGCTTTACAACGGGACACTTGTCGCGGTCTGCGCATTTGCTCTGCAGCGCGGTGGGCGTCCTGAAAGGATCGGAGCGGTCGTCAATTTAACGGCTTCGGCCGCGACGGTCACATTCCGCTATTTCCAGATCGCGCGAGGAACACCGGCCGAGATCTCCGTGCTGGTAATCGACGCTGCAGTCCTCGTGTGTTTTTTCTGGTTAGCGATCCGCACCGTCCGTTTCTGGCCGGTATGGGCGTTCGGATTTGCGCTTGCAGATGTCGTCGTCAGCCTCGCCGGCGGCCTCATCCCGAATGCTCCACTGTTCGCATATCAAACCAGCCTCGGCATTTATGCTTATCTCGCGCTCGGTGCGCTGGCGACCGGCACACTACGGCTGCCAAGAAACGCGTCGGCCGGGCAACTTGATGGCTTTAGACGTCCAACACAGCCTATTGATGATGCGAGGGATGCCTGATGGCACCCGGGCCTTCTCAGCAAGCCGCCCCGCGTCAGACGCCGACGCGGCCTGAGTTCAGCCAGCTCGCGACCTTTCTCACGGTGGTCGAGGCGCGCAGCTTTGCCAGCGCAGCACGGCTACTCGGCCGCACCCAACCGGCGATCAGCCAAGCCATCGCGCGCCTCGAGGAAATCTACGGTGGCGATCTGTTCGTCCGCCGCCGCGGCGCGCCATTGGCGTTGACGCCGATCGGCGAAGCGATCCTGCCGTCGGCCCGTATCGTGATTGATGCGATCGATGAGCAAATGACCCGTGCGGTCGCGACCGCACAAAGCCGCGAGGGCCATCTAACGGTTGGGTTCTTCCAAAGTCTCGCGAGCGGTCGGTTGCGTGCCGGGCTGGCCGCGTTCCATGCTGCGGGTCCGGATATAAGGCTGCGCATGGTCGAGGCGTTGCCAGGCGAACTAAACCGTCAGCTGAACGAGCGCGCGCTCGACTTGATAATCGTCGCCCTTCTGCCAGAACTTGCAAGCCGGGCGCTGGAGCAAGAGCATCTCTGGGCGGAGCGGCTGGTCGTGGCGCTCCCGGCGGCTCACCCATACGCGGCAAAAGCGACACTAGACTGGGCCGAGATCGCTACCTTGCCGATCATCTTGCGTGACTCATACAGCGAGCTGGTCGCCTATCGGACGCTGCTCGGTGACGTCGGGGGCACGATCGACGTCACGCAGCATGCGGTCTCATGCCAAGCGCTGCTCGATATGGTCGGGATCGGTCTCGGCGTGACAATCATCTTCGAGTCGGCGGCGGTCCCGCACGAGCACGTCGTGTTCCGGGCGATCGCCGAGAACAATGCCAGCGTGCCGATCGTCGCGATCTACCCGAAGGACGACGCGAACCCGCTCCGTCATCGCCTGCTCCGCCTTATCCGTGAGGCGAGCCCGAAAGGGAGCGCCTAACCCTGTCACCCGCTTGCCGGCCAGGGAGCCAGCAGCAGGTCACGGCTAACCAGTACGCGGACGCGGGCACCAGGCCGGATGGTAGTGGTCGGCTGGACATCGAGCTGGTGCTCGACAAGCTTATCGCCGGCCCGCTGGACCGATTGGCCGGCGCTATCGCGAATGGCAAACGCGATAGCGTTGTTGTTACCGCCGCCGGTCGCGACGTTGGAACCGACCCCGAACAGCGTCGAGATCAGCCCCGCCTCGAGCAGCTTGCCCAGATGGTGGTTTACCCTGTCGGCAAAGCCGCTCTGGCCGGCGGCGTCGGTGCCGACCAGCCGGTCGAGATCGAGCGAGCGACCATCGGGCAGGATCAGCCGCGTCCACACGACCAGGGCGCGCGACTGGCCGTAAGTGACGTGGGCGTCGTAGCTGCCGAGCAGCCGCGTGCCCTGCGGAATGAGCACAATGCGGCCGGTCGTCGAGTCGAAGACGTCCTCGGTCACCTGCGCGACGACTTCGCCCGGCAGATCGGACGACAGACCAGTGATCAACGCCGCGGCCATCGTCGATCCCGCGAGCACGACATAGTTTCCGGCGGGCGGCTGCAACCGACCGCTGTTGACGGTCGGCGTCTGCCTGCCCGTCACGATGAACGCGGCCTTGCGGTCCTGTGGGTCGGCGGGGGCTACGCCACCGGGCACGTCGAGCGATGAGGGCGATGGAGTCGGCAAAGGCGACGGCGGCTCGGCCGCCGACGCCAGTCGCGTCGTTTCGCCTGATGCCGCGAACAGCTTGCTCGACCGGGCGCTATCGCGTTGCTGCCTTTGCCGCTGAACAGCGGCGGCCGCTTCGCCGTTGAGCTTTGCTGGCACACCGTTTGCCGGCGAGGCAGCGGACGCCGTTGCTGATGAACCCGCCGCCTGTCCGGTCGAGGACGGGATGACCGGCGGTGGCCCGAGCGCCGCCGCTTTCTGTTCGGCGAGGGCGGCATAGTCCTTCGGCGCGGTCGCGAGCAGGTCGGTCGGCTGGCGATGATCGACCGCGACGGTTTCCTGGGGCGCGGTGTGATGGCTTTTCGTCAGTCCGATGCCGAGCACGACCGCGAGCGCGACTGCGCTGCCGCCGGCGAACAGGGTGATCGCCCGGCGCGACAGGCTGCGCGGCCGCGGCGGGGCGGCACGCGTTGCGATCGGGGCGGCAGCCTCGCGCGGACGATGCGGTGCTGAGCCCGGGTCGTCGTGCTCGTCCCCGCTCACGACCGGCGGTCCCGGGTTCGCTCGATCCGGACGATCTGCTGCTTGCGCGTGCCGAGTCGGAGCTCGGCAACGGTGAACAGCCGGTCGACAATGATGTAGCGACCCACGACGCGGTAGTTGACGAGCTCGGCCTGGTGCTTGTCGCCGAGCAGGAACAGCGGCGGCAACTCGGACTGGGCGATGCTAGCGGGAAACAACAGGTACGTCTTGGTCCCGTCGTCGAACACCTGAACCGGCCGCCACGGCGGGTTGGCACCGGTCAGCCGGTAGGCGAAGTCGAGCTTGGCCGGGTCGATCCCGGCCTGGACCTGGGTGGCGGCCTGCACCTGCGCCGCCTCGATCGACGCCTTGACCGCGATCAGCTCATCCTGCGGATACGACCAGCCGACGCTCGCCATATAAGTCGCCGGCGTCGAGCGGATCTCGACGTGGTAGGTCCGCTTCGTCGTGTTGATGACGAGGTTGGTCTTTAGCCCCGCCTCGGTCGGCTTGACGAGGATGTGGGTACGACGCGTCGGCCCGCTCCCGCTCGACGCCTCGCCAATGACCCAGCGGACGGTGTCGCCGGCAGCGACCGCGCCGGTCTCGGACAGGCCTTCACCTTCCTGGAGCATGATGTCGGTAATCTGCCCGACGGCGGTGTTGACCTGATACAGTCCGCCCGGCGCGAACGCGAACAGCTGCGCCGCCCCCTGCCAGTCGGCACCGCGCGGTTCGATCCGCGCGGCCTGGGTCGCCATGGCGACCGGCATCGCGGCACGCTCGGGCGGCCCGGCTATCGCAGAGCTGGACAGCAGCAAGATGGGTGCGAACAGGAACGGGCGCATGATCATTCTCCAAGGTCCTGGGACCAGCTGATGGCGTGGACGTAGAGCCCGAGCGGGTTGCGGCTGAGGGTGGCGGCATCGTCGGGCGTGCGGACGACGACGGTCAGGATCGCCGACCAATGGGTCGTCGCCGACAGCTGGCCGTGGTCGTACTTCCGCTCGGTCCACGCGACGCGGAAGCTGTCGGGCGACGCGCGGACGACGCTCTTGATGTCGACCGAGACCTGGGCGTCGGCGACGCCTGCGAACGGGTCGGCGCCGCGGGCATAGTCGTTGAGCGCGGCTGCACCCTGTTCGGTGGTGAAGTCGTACGCCGCCTTGAGGTTCTGGCGCAGCACGACGGGATCGGCGGGACGGCTGCGGACGTTCTCGATGAAGCGCGCGAGATGCCATGCGATCTGCGGGTCGGTCGGCCGATAGTCGGCGAGCGCGGGGGCGACGCTGCGCGCGTCGCCGACCCGGTCGACCTCGACGACATAGGGCACAATGTGGCTGCCAAAGCGCAAACGCAAATTGTCGACGACGGCAAGCGCCAGTAGCGCGGTCGTGCCGAACGCCATCAGCCGCCAGCTGTACGCCTGCTGGCGCGCCGAGCCGATGCGGTCATCCCACGCTTGGCCCGCGCGCTGGTACGGGGTCTCGGGATTGGGTTCGCGGCCGAACCGCGACGAGCTGCGGCGAAACGGGTTCATGAGCGATCCTCTAGCGAGATGTGAGCGGCTCCGCCGCCATGG
>CAXUEV010000038.1:0-10334 GCA_964250105.1 uncultured Sphingomonadaceae bacterium | reverse complement strand
CTCAACCGCCGCGGCCGCGTCCGCGTGGTGCTGACCCGCGCCGGCGACGTCTTCGTGCCGTTGCCGCAGCGGGTCGCCATCGCGCGCGCCGCGCGCGCCGACCTGTTCGTGTCGATCCACGCGGACAGCGCGCCGAACCCCGACGCGCATGGGGCGAGCGTCTACACGCTGTCGGAGACAGCGTCGGACGCGGTTGCCGCCCGGCTGGCGGCACGTGAGAACAAGTCCGACATCATCGCCGGGGTCAATCTCGGCATCGACGCGCCCGAGGTCGGCGACATCCTCATCGACCTCGTCCAGCGCGAGACGATGAACGTCGCCATCGCCTTCGCCGAGACGCTGCAGGCCTCGCTCGGCGACCAGCTCGGCTGGCGCGGCGAGTTCCACCAGTTCGCCGGGTTTCGCGTGCTGAAGGCGGCCGACGTGCCGTCGGTGCTGCTCGAGACCGGCTATCTGTCGAACACCGGCGACGCCCGCCTGCTGCTCTCCGCCGCCGGGCAGAAACGGATCGGCGAAGGCATTGCCCGCGCGGTCGAAGCGCATTTCGCGACCCGCCGCGGACGGGAGTAGACGTACGGCGACGGCGTGACCGCACCGAGGCGAACCGCTGGCCTTCGTCGTGCTGCCGCGGCAATTCGCGGCGGGCTCGTCCGCCCCGGAATATGTTTGCGATCTCCGATTCCGTGCGGCACCATGGTGCGACGCACAAGGGGGACAGATGGCATGGACCAACCACGAGGGCCGACCCGCCGGCAGATGCTGACCGCGATCGGCATGGCCGGCGGTGCCAGCGTGCTCTACTCGGCGATGACGGCGATGGGGCATGCCGCCGAGAGCCAGTTCCACGGCCCGCCCAAGCTGACCGGTGCGCGCAAGGGGGCGTCGGTCGTCGTCCTCGGTGCCGGACTGGCGGGGATGCTCGCCGCCTACGAACTGGCCAAGGCCGGCTATACCGTCCGCATCCTCGAATATCAGGACCGTTCGGGCGGGCGGAACTGGTCGCTGTACGGCGGCGATACCTACACCGAACTCGGCGGCGCGACGCAGAAGGTCGATTTCGCCGCCGGCAACTATCTCAATCCCGGGCCGTGGCGGATCCCGCACAACCATCGCACGCTACTGCACTACACCAAGGCGTTCGGGGTCAAGCTCGAGCCGTTCATCCAGTTCAACCACGCCGCCTATGTCCACAATGCCGCAGCGTTCGGCGGCAAGCCGCAGCGGTTCAAGACATTGGCCGCCGACTTCGAGGGCAATGTCGCCGACCTGCTCAACAAGGCGATCGACCAGAAGGCGCTCGACGCCTACGTCACCGCCGAGGACCGCGACCGCCTGAAGGAGGCGCTGCGCGACTGGGGCATGCTCGACAAGAACATGCGCTACGGCAAGACGCTCGGCGCGTCGTCGCACCGCGGCTTCGACCGTCCGCCCGGCGGCGGGGTCGACGGCGCGCCGACGCCGTCGCAGCCGTATCCGCTGAAGGACGTCCTCGACTCGGGCATCTGGAACAACATGGCGTTCTTCATGAACGAGGAGTTCCAGACGACGATGTTCCAGCCGGTCGGCGGCATGGGGATGATCGGCAAGGCCTTCGCCAGGCAGGTCGAGGGCAAGATCACCCATAATGCCAAGGTGACCAAGGTCACGCAGGGGCCGGGCGGGGTCGACGTCGTCTATGCCGACACGGCGAGTGGCGCGGTGTCGACGGTTCACGCCGATTATTGCGTCTGCACGATCCCGCTCAGCGTGCTGAGCCAGATCGAGATCAACGTCGGCCCGGAGATGCAGGGCGCGATCGCGGCGATGCCGTACGGGAGCACGGTCAAGATCGGGCTCGAGATGCGCCGCCGCTTCTGGGAGGAGGACGACGCGATCTATGGCGGCCACAGCTTCACCAGCCAGGAGATCGCGCTGATCTCGTATCCGAATTTCGACTTCTTCAGTGACCGCCCGGCGGTGCTGCTCGGCGCGTTCGCCTTCGGCATGGGCGCGACGAAGCTGAGCGGGATGACGCCGGCGCAGCGGATCGAGGCGGCGCTGGCGCAAGGCGCGGTTTTCCATCCCGAGAGCTACCGCAAGGAGTTCGTCACCGGGGCTTCGGTGGCGTGGAGCCGCGCGCCGTGGATACTTGGCTGCTGCGCCCGGTGGAGCGAGGAGACGCGCAAGGAGCATTACCAGTCGCTCGTCGCGGTCGACGACCGCATCGTGCTGGCGGGCGAGCACGCGTCGTATCTCGGCTGCTGGATGGAGGGGGCGCTGCTGTCGTCGCTCGACGCGGTCACCCGCCTGCACAAGCGCGCACTGGAGGCATGACGATGCGATCGATCCTGACCTTCGCCGCGGCGGCGCTCGCCGCCACGTCCACGCTCGCCGACGAGCCCGGCCCGGGCGGCGGCAAGCCGTCGGCTCCGGTCAGCGGCGAGCAGATCTACCGCGACGTCTGCCAGTCGTGCCACATGGCCGACGCCAAGGGTGCGGTCGGGGCGGCGGCGATCCCGGCGCTGGCGAACAACCGTAACCTCGCCAGCGCCGATTATCCGATCATCATGGTCGCGAACGGTCGCGGGGCGATGCCGTGGTTCACCGACATGCTAAGCCCGGCGCAGATCGCCGCCGTCGTCGGCTATATCCGCACCCACTTCGGCAATAATTACCGCAAGCCGGTGACCTCGGCCGAGGTCGCCGCGGCGGCCGGACCGCCGCCGAACGAGGGCCGATAGTCGATCGGGACGGGAGCAGGGCATGGCGAGTCTCCTCGAGATGCAGACCACCGATGCCGACGCCGAGGCGTGGACGATCCTGCAGCGGCTGATGTCGGACGACGACGCGAAACGCGCCCCCGAGCCGCTGTACGCCCGGCTGCACGCACTTGGCGACAGCTTCCGCATGCCGGACGGCACCACCGTCGTCGTCAGCCATCATGCGGTGTCCGAACTGCTGCGCTCGCCGAGCTTCATCCGAGGTGTGGGCAAGGGGCGTTTCAAGCCGGCCTATTCGACCACCACCGCCGACGAGGAGGCGGCGTTGTTCGAGTTGGGATCGGACGTCGGACCGATGCTCACCGCGCTCGATCCGCCCGATCATACGCGGCTGCGCGCGCTCGTGCAGCGTGCCTTCATGCCCCGCTACGTCCGCGCGCTCGAGGCGGTGATCCCGGTCGAGATCGATCGGCTGCTCGGCACGATCGATCCGCATGCGCCGGTCGACCTCGTCGCCGCTTTCTCGTCCCGCTTCGCGCCGGCGATCATGGGCCACCTGATCGGCCTGCCCGACGATCGACGCGAGGAGGTCGCCGCGCTCAGCGCGACCTTCATGCGCGGCGTCGATCCCGGCGTCGACTTCGCGACGCGCCATGCGTCGACCGCGGCCGGCCGCGGCAAGCGCGACATCGTCCGCGGCGTGATGGCCGATCGCCGCGCCTGCCCGCGCGACGATTTCGTCAACGCGCTGGTCGCGGCGGTGCCGGAGGCGCTGACCGAGGCGGAGTGCGTCGGCCTTCTCCAGATCATGTACCTCGGCGGCTACGAGACGACCTCGCATATGATCGGCAACGGCGTGGTCCGGCTGCTGAGCGATCGTGCGCAGTTCGCCGCCCTCGCCGACGACCGGACGTTGATCCCGGGCGCGGTCGAGGAGATGCTGCGGATCGACAGCGCGATCCAGTTGACCAAGTTGGTGGCGGATGCGGGCGCGGTGCTCTTCGGCGAGCCGGCCGGCGAGGGCGACGTGTTCCTCGGTCTGCTCGGCGCGGCGAACCGCGATCCCGACGTCTACGCGGACCCCGACCGGTTCGACGTCGGACGCAAGGACCGCCCGCATCTCGCCTTCGGCGGCGGCATCCACTACTGCCTCGGCGTCAATCTCGCCCGCTTCGAGCTCGAACGCGTCTTCGCCGCGTTCGTCAGCCGCTTCCCGCGCATGCGGCTGGCCGACCCGAACCCCCCACGCCTCGCCAGCGTCATGCAGCGCGCGTTCGAGCGCGTGTCGGTAATCCTCGAGCCCTGACTATCGCGCTCTGATACGGCACGAGGTCATTGGAAGGGTGGGGCGACCAACGGGGATTGAACCCGCAACCTCCGGTACCACAAACCGGCGCTCTAACCAATTGAGCTATGGTCGCCGTGCACGTTCAGCGACGTCAATAAGCGCGTGGCGGGGTCGACGTCAACGACGGCAGCCCCGCCGAAGGCTTTACACCCGTGTTCCTCTCGCGGATAATTAATCGAGACGGGGGGATGCGCGATGCCGCAGAAATGGTCTGGCGACCTTCTTCTGTCACTGGCTGTTGCCGTCGTCGCCGCGTTCCTGGTTGGACTGGCGGCAAGCCCGTACGACATGCTCGCCGGTGTCCGCGGCTTTCCCGCTCCAACCGCGTCATGGGCGACGATCGTCACGGGTTTGGCCTGGCCGACGGTCGTGCTTATCGTTTTGTGGCGTGCACGCACTCAGATGACGGTCATATTCGCGCATCTGGCGCGCCGCTTCGGCTCGGACAATGTCGAGTTCGGCGGGCTCAAGCTGACCGTCAACGACCGTCAGACCGAGGTCGGTGACGATCCGAGCCGTGCCGCCGTTCGTGACCTGTTCCGCGATCCTGCCAAACGCGACAAGGTCGAGCGCTGGATCGCGGCAAACGGTGGCCCGGGGATCGATCGGGTGGCATTCGCCACAGCGAAGTCGTATATCGGGCTCAGGCACAAAATGCTCGACGAAGTGGATACGATGACATGAGCGAAGCGCCGCATCGCAGGATCTTCACCAACGTGCCGATCGACGAAGTCGAGGATATGCGCCGGTTCCTGCTCGAAGAGGGAGCGGCCGGCGTCACCGCTGTCGCCAACACGACGTGGGACAAGGCGACGGTGATCGCCGAACTCCCCGAGGGTCGCGACACGTTCCGGACCTTCGGCGAAGCCCAGGCCGGCGACTGACACGCGCTAGCCGAGGTCCTTGTTGATCGTCTCGACCATCTTCTTGGCGTCGGCGAGCAGCATCATCGTGTTGTCCTGGTAGAACACGCTGTTGTCGACCCCGGCATAGCCCGCCCCGCCCATGCTGCGCTTGACGAACAGGACGGTCTTGGCGCGGCTCACGTCGAGGATCGGCATGCCGTAGATCGGCGACGACTTGTCGGTTTTCGCCGCCGGGTTGGTCACGTCGTTCGCGCCGATGACGAAGGCGACGTCGGCTTGGGCGAACTCGCCGTTGATGTCTTCGAGCTCGAACACCTCGTCGTACGGCACGTTGGCCTCGGCGAGGAGGACGTTCATGTGCCCCGGCATGCGCCCGGCGACGGGGTGGATCGCGTATTTGACGCCGACGCCTTCCTTCTTGAGCAGGTCGCCCATCTCGCGCAGCGCATGCTGCGCCTGGCTGACCGCCATGCCGTAGCCGGGCACGATGATGACGCTCTCGGCGTTCTTCATGACGAACGCGGCGTCCTCGGCCGAGCCGCGCTTGTACGGTCGCGCCTCGCCGCCGCCGCCAGCCGCGGCGGCACCGTCGCCGCCGAAGCCGCCGGCGATGACCGAGACGAAGCTGCGGTTCATCGCCTTGCACATGATGTAGCTGAGGATCGCGCCCGACGAGCCGACGAGCGCGCCGGTGACGATCATCGCCGTGTTCTGCAGGGTGAAGCCCATCGCCGCCGCCGCCCAGCCCGAGTAGGAGTTGAGCATCGACACCACCACCGGCATGTCGGCCCCGCCGATCGGCACGATCAGCAGGAAGCCGATGGCGAGGCTCAGGACGACGATCGCGGCGAACACGAGCGGCGTGTCGAGCCCGAAGACCGCGACCGCCACGAGGATGGCGACCAGTAGCGCGACGTTGATGACGTGCCGCCCGGGCAGCAGGATCGGCGATCCGCCCATGTTACCGTTGAGCTTGAGGAAGGCGATGACCGAGCCCGAGAAGGTGATCGCACCGATGGCGACGCCGAGCCCCATCTCGATCCGGCTGGCCTTGGCGATTTCTGCACCGCCGGTGTCGAGGATGCCGAAGGCGCCGGGGTTGAGATAGGCGGCGACCGCGACGAGCACCGCGGCGAGGCCGACGAGGCTGTGGAAGCCGGCGACGAGCTGCGGCATCGCCGTCATCTGGATGCGCCGGGCGATGACGAAGCCGATGCCGCCGCCGACGGCGATCGCGGCGAGGATCAGCGGCAGCCCGACGCCGTGGACGACGAGCGTCGTCGCCACCGCGATAACCATGCCGATCATGCCGAAGCGGTTGCCCTGCTGGCTCGTCTCGGGGCTCGACAGGCCGCGCAGCGCGAGGATGAACAGCACGCCGGCGACGAGATAGGCGAGCGCGACCCACGCCGGGGTCTGGGCGATGGTCTCGGTCATGCGGCGGTCCCTCGGTCAGTCACTTGGCCGGCACTTCGGCTGCGACCTTGCGCTCTTTCTTCTTGTACATGCCGAGCATCCGCTGCGTCACGGCGAAGCCGCCGAAGATGTTGACCGACGCCAGCACCACCGCGCCGAGGCCGAGCCATTTCGACGTCGCCGAGCCCCCGGTCGCCGCACTCGCCGCGACCAGCGCGCCGACGATGATGACCGACGAGATCGCATTGGTCACCGCCATCAGCGGCGTGTGCAGCGCCGGTGTCACCGACCAGACGACGTAATAGCCGACGAAGCAGGCGAGGACGAAGACCGACAGCTGCGGGATCAGGTGTTCCATGGTCGCTCCAGTCGGTCAGGCGGCGACACGGCGCGGCGCAGGCGCCGTACGGCCCAGTTCGGCCGCCGCCTCCAGCCAGCAGGCGATCGCGTCATAGGCGTTGGCCAGCGCCTCCTCGGGCGTGTCGCCGTCGGATCGGCAGCCGGCAAGTTCGGGCGCGACGCCGGCGAAGCCGCCGCCGTCGGCCGCCGTCAGCGGGATTATGTCGACCTCATAGTCGTGCGGCCTCATCCGTCGCTCCTTCTCACGCCGTCGACGAACCGGACCAGCTCGCGGATATAGACCGGCTTGATCGGCCGGTGCGCGGGAATCGTCAGGATCGAGGTCATGTCGGCGTGCTTGACCTTGTAATGGGATCCGGCCTGCGGCGGCGTGCAGTCGACATCGCATCCGGCGCAGAGCGTGAGGACGTCCTCGATCCGCCAGTCGCGCGGATTGAGCCGCATCCGTTCGAGGAGCTTGTCAGCACGCGTCAACCCGAGGCCGCTGCCAACCGCTCGTGCACGACCGTCCCGCCGCGGGTCAGCGTCGTGCCGCGGACGATCTCGTCGTCGTCGGGGAAGACCGGCGCGCCGGCATCCTTGTCCCAGAAGGCGGCGATCAGGTTGTACAGGTTGCGTGCGTAGAGCGCCGACGCGTCCGCCGCCATTCGGCTCGGCATGTTGCGGTGGCCGATGACCTTGACCCCGTGGACGATCGGCGCTTCGCCGGCGACCGAGCCCTCGACGTTGCCGCCGCTCTCGACCGCGAGGTCGACGATGACGCTGCCGGCGCGCATGCTGGCGATCTGCGCGTCGCTGACCAGCCGCGGCGCCGGGCGGCCGGGGATCAGCGCGGTGGTGACGACGATGTCCTGTCGGGCGATATGCGCCGACACCAACTCGGCCTGCGCCGCCTTGTATTCGTCCGACGTCTCGGTGGCATAGCCGCCCGCGCCTTCGCCCTGGCCGGCGACGCCTTCGACGAAGATCGCCTTGGCGCCGAGGCTCTCGATCTGCTCGCGGGTCGCGGCGCGGACGTCGGTCGCCGACACCAGCGCCCCCAGCCGCCGCGCCGTCGCGATCGCCTGCAGCCCGGCGACGCCGACGCCCATGACGAACACCCGCGCCGCCGAGATCGTGCCCGCCGCGGTCATCATCATCGGGAAGGCGCGGCCATAGGCCTCCGCCGCGTCGATCACCGCCTTGTAGCCGCTGAGGTTCGACTGCGACGACAGCACGTCCATCGACTGCGCGCGCGTGATCCGCGGCATCAGCTCCATCGCCATCGTCGTCAGCCCGGCCCGGGCATAGCCGTCGACCACCTCGCGCCTGGCGAACGGGTTGAGAATCGCCGCCAGCGTCGCCCCCGGCTTCGCTCCGGCCAGCGCGGCGGCGTCGGGTCCCTGCACGCCGAGGATGAGGTCGGCGTCGGCGAGCGTCGCCGCCCGGTTGGCGACGCTCGCGCCGGCGTCGGCATAGGCAGCGTCGGCGATGCTCGCGTTCTCGCCCGCGCCCGCCTCGACCGCGACCGCGGCGCCGAGCGCGATCAGCTTCTTGACCGTCTCCGGGGTGGCGGCGACGCGACGCTCCGCATCGACCGTCTCGCGCAGGACCGCGATCCGCATGTTCTCCCCCGGTATTTCTGGCTTAGGCGAGGAACACTGCCATGGCGACGAGCAGCAAGGCAAGCGCGACGACCGCCCATTTCAGCGCGCTGATGAAGTCGCCGTAGAAGCGGACGTGGTTGCCCTGTTCCGCCGGAGCCATGTCGATATCGTCAGCCATGCCTGATCCTCGCACCCGTCGCGCCTCTCTAGCAAAGCGTTCATGCGGGAGACAAGTTTCACGCAAGCGCCGTCGGCGGCTCCAGTCCGGCGGCCGCCAGCGCCGCCGCCTGGCGCGCGGCGAGTTCGGCTTCGGTGAAGCCCGCGATCATCTCGCCGAACAGCCGCCGCCAGTTGAGCTCGGCGCCGAGGTGCATGAACACCCCGCCGAGCCCGATCGCGGCGCGGTCCATGAAGACAAATTCGGGCGGCACGGTGACGGTGCCGAGCTCGCGCAGCCGGCGGTGGACTCTGACCGCGGTCTCGCGGCCATAGTCGGCTGGCCGCGTGCCGTCGTCGATGCGCCGGACGCGGTCGTCGAGCAGCGGGCCGTAGAGGAACGTCGCCCAGATCATCAGCGTGTCGATGATCTCGTGGCTCAGCCCGGTGAAGCCCCAGCGTTCGAAGGCGTCGACCGCCAGCGCCTGGTCGTCGGTCTCGATCGCGCGGAACAGGTCGACGACTCCGCCGATGAAGCGCGGCGGGAAGATGCGGACGCAGCCGAAATCGAGCAGGTTGATGCCATGGTCGTCGCGCACTGCATAATTGCCGAGATGCGGGTCGCCGTGGATCACGCCGAAGCGGTGGAGCGGCCAGTACCAGGCGCGGAACAGGTTCTCGGCGATGCGGTTGCGGTCCGCCAGCGGCGCGCCCTTGAACGACAGCAGCGCCCGCCCCGGCAGCCAGGTCATCGTCAGCAGCCGCCGCGTCGACAGGTCGGGCAGCACCTCGGGCAGGTGCACCGTCGCCAGGTCGCCGAGCATGCCGCGGTACAGTGCGATATGCTTCGCCTCGCGCTCGTAGTCGAGCTCCTCGCGCAGCCGGTCGGCGAGCTCGCCGTGGATCAGCGCGGTGTCGATCGACTTGTCGAAGCGGCGGTAGAGGCCGAGCAGCACGTCGAGCTGGCCGAGATCGGCTTCGACCGCCGACGCCATGTCGGGGTATTGCAGCTTGGCGGCGAGGTCGCGGCCGTCGTGGCTGCGGGCGCGATGGACCTGGCCGAGCGACGCCGCGGCGACCGCCTCGTGGCCGAAGCTGGCGTAGCGCGCCTCCCACTCGGGGCCGAGTTCGCTCTTCATCCGCCGCCGGACGAACGGCCAGCCCATCGGCGGCGCGTCGGCCTGGAGCTGCCCGAGTTCGGCGGCGAAGTCGTCGGGCACCGCGCCGGGGATGGTCGACAGGATCTGGGCGATCTTCATCACCGGCCCCTTGAGCCCGCCAAGCGCGACCCGGAACTGTGCCGCGGTCGTCGCGCTGTCGGTGCCGCCGGTGAGCCGCGCCCCGGCGAAGCGTGCCGCCAGGCCGATGCCGGTGCCGCCGACGCGGGCATAGCGGGCCATTCGCCCGCCGAGAGTGTTGGTGTCTGCCATCGGCACGAGATAGGCGCGGGTGGCGACCGGCGCCAGCGCGCCGATGTCGCTGGGGATAGCTTAGCCTTGGACCGCCGACCATAGCCGGACCGCCTGCACCGTCGCCGCGACGTCGTGGACGCGGACGATCTGGACGCCGCGGCCGACCGCGTACAGCGCCAGCGCCAGACTGCCGGGAAGCCGCTCGCCCACCGCGGCACCGCCCGCCAGCGTGCCGATCAGCGCCTTGCGGCTGGCGCCGAGCAGGAGCGGAACGCCGAGGCCGTGGAACAGCGCGATGCCGCGGAGCAGCGCGAGATTATGGTCGAGCGTCTTGCCGAAGCCGATGCCGGGGTCGGCGACGATGCGCTCGCGGGCGATGCCGGCGGCGACGCACGCCGCGATCCGCGCCTCGAGCCAGTCGAACACGTCGCGCAGCGCGTCGGCGTAGCGCGGTGCCGCCTGCATCGTCGCCGGCGTCCCCTGCGCGTGCA
>CAXUEV010000037.1:0-10504 GCA_964250105.1 uncultured Sphingomonadaceae bacterium | reverse complement strand
CGGCGCTCGTCGCGCCGGCGACGGGCGTTGCCGCCGGCACGCGCCCGGTCGCGCTGGTCGCCGGCGACGGCACCGCCCCCGCCCGCTTCCTGCCGCTGGCGCAGGTGCTGCTGGTCGACCGCGGCGACCACGCGCTCGCGGTCGAGATCGATGCGGCGCGCGTCGTCCCGGTCGAGACGCTGCTCGCCTACCCCTACGGTCGCTTCGAGACGCTCGACGGCCTGCCCGCGCGGCGGATCGACGACGTCGCGGCGCTGCGCCGGCGCTGGCGCATCGCGCTCGCGGCCGAGGCGGCGGGCTGCATGCAGGCGGCGGTCGACCAGGTGCTCGACCACGTCAAGAGTCGGATCGCCTTCGGCCGGCCGCTGGCGAGCTTCCAGGCGATCCAGCACCGCATGGCGATGGCGGCCGAGACCGCGCAGTCGACCCGCTGGCTCGCGCTGCGCGCCGCCTGGTCCGACGGCGAGGCCGACGCGGCGATCGCCGCCGGCTTCGCGCAGGACCGCATCCCGCAGCTGACCTACGACCTCCACCAGTTCTGCGGCGCAATGGGGCTGACGCTCGAATTCCCGCTCCACTTCTGGACCTACCGCCTGCGCGCCCTGCTCGGCGAACTCGGCGGTTCGAGCGGGCAGGCGCGCGCCGCCGCCGAAGCGGCGTGGAGCGAAGCGGCATGAGCGAAGGCGGCACCCCGTTCCGCGACCGCGCGCGCACCTGGCTCGAGGCGAACGTGCCGGCCGACGCCTCCCCCGTCGACGGCCCGGCGTCGCGCGACTATGCGCTGGCGTGGCAGAAGCGCCAGGCGGAGGGCGGCTGGACCGGCATCACCTGGCCGAAGGATTTCGGCGGACGCGGCCTATCGGTCAACGAGCAGATCATCTGGTTCGAGGAATATGCCCGCGCCGGCGCGCCGTCGACGCACGACGCCTCGTTCGTCGGCATGAACCACGCCGGCCCGACGATCATCGCCTGCGGCACCCCCGAGCAGAAGGCGTACCACCTGCCGCGCATCCTCAGCGGCGAGGTGATCTGGTGCCAGGGCTTCTCGGAGCCGGGTTCGGGCTCGGATCTCGCCTCGCTACGCACGCGCGGCCGCGTCGAGGGCGACGAGATCGTCATCGATGGGCACAAGATCTGGTCGAGCTATGCCGACATCGCCGACTGGCAGGAGCTGCTGATCCGCACCGACCCCGACGCCAAGCCGCACGCCGGCCTGAGCTGGGTGATCTGCCCGATGAACGTGCCCGGCATGACGGTGCGGCCGATCCGGACGATGGCCGGCCCCGCCAAGTTCGCCGAAGTGTTCTACGACGGCGTGCGCATCCCCCTCGCCAACGTCGTCGGCGGCGTGAACAACGGCTGGTCGACGGCGATGTCGACGCTCGGCTTCGAACGCGGCACTGCCAGCCTCGCGCTCCAGATCAAACTCGTGCTCAAGGTCGAGGAGCTGCTCGCTGCCTGCCCGCCCGCGCGCGTCGCCCTGCGCGACCGCATCGCGCTGCTGCGCGCCGAGGCGGCGGCGATGCGGGCGATGACGTATCGCTTCGCGGTCGACGCCGCGGAAGGCGTGCCCGGGGCCGAGGGGTCGATGATCCGGCTCTACTTCGCCGAGCTGTCGAAGCGGGTCGGCGCCGCGGCGATCGACCTCTACGGCATCGACGCACCCGAGGTCGTCAGCCACCACGCCTGGGGCTACGACTATCTCGACGCCTTCTCCGAGACGATCGCCGGCGGCACCGCCGAGATCCAGCGCAACATCATCGGCGAGCGCGTGCTCGGCCTGCCCAAGGGACCGCGCTGAGTCCTACAGCGCGTCGACGACGGCCCGGCACGCCTTCGCCAGGGCATGGGCGCCCGCCTCGAGCCCGAGCGCGTCGATCTCGTCGCTCAGCACCTCGGCACCGACGGGCAGGCCGGGCCGCGCCGCGAGCACGCGCCGCGTGATCTCCGCCAGCGGCAGCGCGCCGTCGCCCGGCAGCTTGCGCCCGCGCATCGGCACATAGGGCTGCAGGTCCTGATCCGGCGACCGGTCCGCCAGCTCGACGCCGCCGATCAGCGCCGCGGTCGCGGGGTCGAGCTCCTCCAATCGCCCGCCGCCGCGCGCGAAGTGCCACGTGTCGAACAGGATCGAGCCCGTCGGCGCGCCCGCGGCGCGCACCACCGCGGCGGCGGTCGCCAGATCGGGGATGCCGGTGCCGGGCAGGAATTCGATCGACAGCCGCAGCCCGTCGTCCGCCGCCCGCCGACACGCCGCGGCGAAGGCTTCGGCCAGCGCGTCGACCGGCGTCGCCGTGCCGCCGATATGGACGAGATTGACCGCCCCCGCGCCGAGCGCGAGGGCGATGTCTATACAATCCTCGATCCCGGCTTCGTGCGGATCGACGAAGCCGGTCGCGCCGGGCGCCGCCGGCGGCGTTCCCGGCAACGCGCTGCACAGCCCGTCGACGAAGCTGACGGTCACGCCCCGGTCCTCGATCCGCGACCGCAGGTCGGCGGCGACGCCGCCGCTGCGCACGAACAGCTGCGGCGTCGCGGTGACATGCGCGAACCCCGCCGCGCCCGCCGCCGCCGCCAGCGCGGGCAGGTCGGCGTCGCGGAAGGTGTAGCTCCACAGTTCGAGCGCGACCATCGCGGACGAACGCCTATTCGATGACGCCGAGGACGGTGCCGACCTCGTACGTCTCGCCGACCGCCGCGCGGATGCGCAGCGTGCCGGTCGCCGGCGAATCGACCTCGTTGGTCGACTTGTCGCTTTCGAGCGCATAGAGCGGCTGGCCTTCGGTGACCTGCGCGCCGTCCTCGGCCATCCATTCGGCGAGCGTGCCCTCGTTCATCGAAAAGCCGATCTTCGGCAGCAGGATTTCGGTCGCCATCGTCATTGTCTCCGTTGCGTTGAGGCATGCGTATGGCCGGACGCCGCCCCTGTCATCGTCCGACTCGCCGCCACGACGGACACCGCAGCGGCGATGCCGTCAAGACTGGCGGGCATTGGGATCGGGATTCCACGCCGCCGGGCGCTTCTCCGCGAACGCGCGCGGACCTTCGACGAAGTCGGGATGCGCCCATTGCGACTTGAGCAGCTCCCACGAGAAATCGAGCGCCTGCCGGTCGGGCATCTCGGTCGACGCCCAGATCGACCGCTTGGTCAGCGCCGTCGCCTGGGGCGAGTTGGCGCAGATCGCGCGCGCCAGCTCGCGCGCGCGCGCCATCGCCGCGTCGAACGTCGGTTCGAGCAGGTCGACGATGCCGAGCTGATACGCGCGCTCGGCAGGCAGGCGATAAGCCCGCCCGACCAGCCCCATCAGCAGCGCCGCGCCGAGCCCGCCCCGCCGCGCGATCCCGATCGATTCGAGCGCCGAGACCTGCCCGACATTGACATGCGTATCCATGAACTGGACGCCGGGATGGGCGATGACGATGTCGCTGTCGGCGACGAAGTGCAGCCCGCCGGCGTTGCACAGGCCGTTGACCACGCAGATCACCGGCTGCGCGACCGCCATCATCTTGGAGGTGAAGCGGTTCGCCACCGCATAGGGCTGGTTCTGCAGGCCGCCCAGCCCGACGCCGAGCTTGCCGACCGACGCGCCGGTGCAGAAGTGGCGCTCGCCGCTCCCGGTCAGGATCACCGCCCGGATCGCCCGGTCGGCGTTGACGCGGGTCCACGCCGCCTCGAGCGCGACGAGCATCTCGGGCGCCATGGCATTGCCCTCGTGCGGCCGGTTGAGCGTGACCGTGGCGATGCCTGCCTCGCAGGCGAACAGCACCGCATCTTCCGCCTCGCTCATCGCGCTCCTTCCTCGTTCGTCATGCGGGCACCGCCGCGCCGATGTGCGGCGGCGGCTTCGGCAGGCTCGCGATCAGCATCGTGCCGGCGACGAACAGCGGCACGATCCACTGGAGCAGGCTGTCGTAGCCCCCAGCCTTATCGACCATCCACGCCGCGATCGTCGGCCCGGTCCCCGCCGTCACGCCCATCGTGCCGAGGAGCACGCCGTAAAGGCCGCCGAAGCTCCGCATGCCGTAGTAGCGCGTGATCAGATAGCTGACGATGTCGAGCTCCGCGCCCATCGCCAGCCCCATCAACACCGCCGCAGTAATGGCCAGCGCGACCGAGTCGCCGCCGTAGAGCAGGAGCGCGCAGGTTCCGATCGGCAGGGTGAAGGCGATCGTGCCGAAGGCGCGCGCCGAATAGCGATCGATCAGGAAGCCGGCGCCGATGCGCCCGACGATGGCGAACAATCCCGCCAGTCCGGCGATCGCGGCCGCCTTGGTCGGCGGGATGCCGTTGCCGTGCAGGATCGGCGTCAGGTTGATCATCAGCGCGAGCATGACGAAGGCGAACAGGCATCCCGCGATCAGCAGCGTCATGAACGGACGCGTGACGATCGCGTCGCGATAGGCGGCGAAGGGCAGGCGCGCGGGCGCCGTGCGCCGCGCCGCCGGCTGCACGTCGCGCGCGGCGAAGAAGAAGAAATAGAGCAGCGGCAGCATCGGCACCGCCCAGGTCAGCGCCAGCGCGCCATAGGCCAGCCGCCAGCCTAACGCGTCGACATAGAGCGTCGCCAGCAGCGGAGAGATGGCGGCCGCGAGACCGGTGCCCGCCAGCGTGATCGCCAGCGCCAGCCCGCGCGCGGCATCGAAGCGGTCGGCGACCGCGGCGGCCCACACGACCGGGCTGATGAAGGTCGCCAGCAGCGAATAGACGACGCAATGCAGCCACCACTGCCATAGCGTGCCCGTCGTCAGCCCGAGTGACGCCAGCGCGGCGACGAACACCGGCAGGCCGATGAAGGCGATCCGCCGCGGACCCAGCCGGTCGATCAGCACGCCGACCGCCGGCACGGCGAAGAGCGTCAGGAGCATCGAGAAGGTCAGCCCGGCGCTGAACTGCGTCCGCGTCCAGCCGAGGTCGGCCGTCACCGCCGCCATGAAGATGCCGTTCGAATAGACGAAGATCGAAGCGCCCGAATTGCCCAACATGCCGACGAAGGGCAGCGGCCATGCCGCGCGCCATTCCTCTCGCGATGCCGCTGCTGTCATGCCGGGACCCCTGGCGTCATTGGCTATCGCTCCCCCGCCGCGTCGTCTTGATAGCGAACGACATTAGGCGCACTCTGACGGACAATAGCTTATGCAATGTCGTCGGTCGTTCGGAATTTGACGGTTGCGGTCAAGACGAGAATCAGGTCATTGCCGCCAGAGAAGCCGGTGCCTCGCCAGGTCGGGCGCCTCGCCAGGAGAATGACGTACCGTGAGCGATACCGAAGACTTCCTGCCGCTCGACGCGTCGGACCTCGACAATTATCTGGGTCAGCCGCTGCCGGTGCACCAACTGCGCGAGCCGGTGGCGATCAACGACATCCGCCGTTGGGTGCAGGGGATGCATTATCCAAACCCGCTCCACTTCGACCCCGACTATGCCGCCGAAAGCCGTTACGGCCGGATCGTGGCGCCGCAGAGCTTCGTCGCCTCGACCGAGATCGCGCACGGCGTGTGGCCGGCGAACATCGGCCGCATCGAGAACTCGGCGCTCCTGTTCGGCGGCGACGAGTGGTGGTTCTTCGGCCCGCAGATCTATCCCGGCGAGCATATCAAATGCTATCCGATGCCGTTCGACTACAAGGTCGCCAACACCGCCTTCGCCGGACCGACGTGCTTCCAGCGCGGCGACACGACCTATATCAACACCCGCGGCGAGCGCGTCGCGATCCAGCGGTCGACGACGATCCGCTACAATGTCGAGAACGCCCGCAAGAAGCAGTCGTTCGAGAACGGCAGCGATCCCGAATGGACGGCGGCCGAACTCGCCGAACTCGACGCCAAGAAGGTGGTGTTCATCGAGGGCATCCGCGCGCTCGGCCACGACAAGCGCCTGTTCGGCAGCGTCAAGGCTGGCGACAAGCTCGTCACCAACGTCCTCGGCCCGCACAGCCTGCCGAGCTTCACCACCGAATGGCGCTCGTTCCCGTTCACCACCTGGTACGGTGCGCGGCGTGACTTCTGGTCGGCCGACCAGTTCGCCGACGCCGGCTATGCCGACGACTTCCAGGGCCACGAGGGCGATCCGATCATGGAGCGCTTCAACCCCGAGCTGACCGACGGCGCCTATTACGGCCCGTCACGCGGCCATCTCCAGCCGCAATGGGCGCACAAGATCGGCATGGCGCGCGGCTATGGCTATGGCGCGTCGATGGGCTCGTGGATGATCGACTATCTCGCCGCCTGGGCGGGCGAGTGGGGCTTCGTCCAGCACGTCAAGGCGCAGTACCGCAGCCCGGCCCTCACCGGCGACGCGACCTTCCTGAACGGCTCGGTGACCGAGGTGAAGCAGGCGGGCGGCAAGGGCATCGCCGTGGTCGAGATCGTGATGACGACGCAGACCGGACAGGTGATGGCCAAGGCCGTCGCCGAGGTCGAACTTCCCCTCGATTAAAGGCCCATCGATGAGCGATACGTTCCGCGCGATCCGCATCAGCAAGAGCGAGAGCGGCCAGACGGTCGAGACCGCGCAGGTCGGCCTCGACGAGCTGATGGAGGGCGACGTCGTCGTCGCGGTCGCGCACTCGACGGTCAACTACAAGGACGGCCTCGCGATCACCGGCAAGGGCCCGGTGGTGCGCAAATGGCCTATGATCGGCGGCATCGACCTCGCCGGCACGGTCGAGAGTTCGGACAGCCCCGCGTTCAAGCCCGGCGACAAGGTCCTGCTCAACGGCTTCGGCCTGTCGGAGACGCATTACGGCGGGTTCGCTGACAAGGCGCGGGTCAAGAGCGACTGGCTGGTGCCGCTGCCCGCCGCGTTCACGACGGCGCAGGCGATGGCGATCGGCACCGCCGGCTACACCGCGATGCTGTGCGTGCTCGCGCTCGAGGATTACGGCATCACCCCGGCGAGCGGCGAGGTGCTGGTCACCGGCGCCAACGGCGGCGTCGGCAGCGTCGCGATCGCGGTCCTCGCCAAGCTCGGCTATACGGTGACGGCGTCGACGGGACGTCCCGAGGAAGCCGATTACCTGAAATCGCTCGGTGCAACGACGATCATCGACCGCGCCGAGCTGTCGGAAAAGGGTCGCCCGCTCGACAAGGAGCGCTGGGCGGCGGCGGTCGACTGCGTCGGCTCGACGACCCTCGTCAACGTGCTGTCGAAGGTCCGCTACGGCGGCGCGGTCGCCGCCTGCGGGCTGGCGCAGGGCGCCGACCTGCCGGCGACGGTGATGCCGTTCATCCTGCGCGGCGTCGCCCTGCTCGGCGTCGACTCGGTGCAGGCGCCGATGGCCAAGCGCAAGCGCGCCTGGGAACGGCTGGCGACCGACCTCGACATCGCCAAGCTCGACAGCATCACGCACACGATCGGCTTCGACGACGTGCCGCAGGCCGCCGCCGACATCGTCGCGGGCAGGATCCGCGGCCGGGTCGTCGTCACCGTCAGCGCCTGACGGGCGGGGGAAACAGGATGGGCAGCTACATCCTGGTCGTCCCCAGCAGCGCCAAGGCCGGCGAGGACGTCGACTATAATAGCTGGTACGACGACGTCCATCTGCGCGACGTCTGTGCCGTTCCCGGCATAGTCTCGGGCCGCCGCTACGAGCCCGACGCGGCGACGCCGAGCCCGGCGGAGGCCGATTATCTGGCGATCTACCAGATCGAGACCGACGATCCGGGCGCGGTGCTCGCCGAGCTCCAGCGGCGGGCGGCGGCGGGCGAGATGGCGATCTCGCCCGCACTCGACGCCGCCAGCGCGAGGATGATGCTGTTCAAGGCCCGGTAAGCATAGTGACGTCGCTGGAGCGCGTCGGCGACGTCACCAAATGTTGACTCTGTGTCGCAGCGTATCGATACGTCGTCCTCGGGCCCGACCTAGCACGGGCACGGCGGCGCTGGCCGCTTCACCACGGGAGATACAGGCATGTCGGGCACGGTCGATCTCGTCACCGCCGAGGTGATCCATTCCGCGATGGAAACGATCTGCTTCGAGATGAACACCCACGTCTCGCGCCACGCGACGACGCCGATCCTCAACCAGTCGAACGAGCGCAACGCGACGATCCTCGACGGCGCTGGCCGGCTCGCGGCGCTGTCGGTCGGCATCCCGCAGTTCATGCTGTCGGCGACGCTGCCGGTGCAGTTCGCGATCAAGTTCCTCGGCGACGACCTGCTGCCCGGTGACGTCATCCTCGCCAACGATCCCTATCACGGCGGCGGCCACCTGCCCGACTTCAACGTGTTCGCGCCCGTGTTCGCCGACGACGGCCGGCTGCTGATGGTCGCCTCGATCCAGTGCCACCACGGCGACACCGGCGGCGCGGTCGCGGGCGGCTACAACACGATGGCCAAGGACGTCTTCTCCGAAGGCACGCGCTACCCGCTGATCAAGATCATCGACGGCGGCAAGGAGCGCCGCGACGTCGTGCTGACGCTGCGCGCGAACAACCGGCTGGCGGGCTTCATCGGCGACCTGCAGAGCCAGGTCGGCGCGGCGCAGCTCGGCGCGCGCCGCCTGGGCGAACTCGTCGAGCGCTACGGCGCCGGCACGATCGAGACGGTGATCCAGGATCGCATCGCCGATGCGCGCCGCCGCTTCTCGGCCGAGATCGCGACATGGCCCGACGGCACCTACGAGGCCGACACCTGGGTCGACAGCGATCCGCAGGGCAACAAGGACATCCACGTCCATGTCGCGGTCACGGTCACGGGCGACCGGCTGATCGTCGACTTCGCCGGCTCCGACACGCGGCAGGACATCGCCGCCTGGTCGACCTACGGCAACACCCGCGGCAACGTGCTCGGCCAGCTGATGAGCATGGTCGATCCGACGATCCCCAAGAACGAGGGCTTCTTCGACTGCGTCGAGCTGCGCGTTCCCGAAGGCTGCTGCCTCAATCCGCCCGTCGGCAAGCCCGTCTCGTCGGGCACGCATCATCCGGGCGTCGAGGCCGCCGACGCGATCGCGCTGGCGGTCGCCCGCTTCATGCCCGAGCGGGTGAGCCCGCAGACGTACAAGTACGGCAGCCCGCGGCAGATGTGGGGCGACAGCGATCCGCGCACCGGCAAGCCGTTCTTCGACCATGGCGGCGAGGTCAACGCGGGCTGGTGCAACGGCATCAAGGGCGCCGACGGCTGGGGCGCGCTGCCGGCGGCCTACGGCAACCTGCTCAAGGCGCCGGCCGAGCTCAACGAGGTCAACTTCCCGCACCTGATCCGCGACCGCAACTACCGCATCGACAGCGGCGGCGCCGGCCAGTGGCGCGGCGGCCTCGGCAGCCACTTCGTCAAGGAAGCGCGCACGCCGACCTATATCAGCCAGTATATCGTCAACCAGCGCCACATTCATCCCGGCATCGCCGGCGGCGAGCACGGCGCGCCCGACGAGGCGATCGTCAGCCCCGGCACCGACCGCGAGATCAACGTCTCCCCCGTGATCAACGCGCATCTGCTGCGCACCGGCGAGAGCCTCGTCTATAATTTCGGCGGCGGCGGCGGCTGGGGCGACGCGATGCAGCGCGACGCGCAGGCGGTGCTCGAGGATGTGTGGGACGAATATGTCTCGGTCGAGGGCGCGCGCCGCGACTATGGCGTCGTCGTCACCGGCACCGTCGCGGCCATGGACCTCAAGCTCGACCAGGCGGCGACGCTGGCGCTGCGCGCCGAACGGACCGGACACAAGGCGGCGGCATGACGATGTATCGCGTGGGTGTCGACGTCGGGGGCACGTTTACCGATTGCGTGCTGCTGCGTCCCGACGGCAGCCTCATGCTCGAGAAGGTGCCGACGACGCCCGAGGACCAGTCGGGCGGGGTGCTAGACGGGCTCGGCCGGCTCGCCGAGGCCGAGGGCCTCGAGACCGGCGCGCTGCTGACCCGGACCGAGTCGATCGTTCACGGCACCACCGCCGCCGACAATGCGATGATCCAGATGCGCGGCGCCAGCACCGGGCTGATCGTCACGCGCGGCTTCCGCGACGAGATCGAGCTGCGCCGCTGCTACAAGGAAGACATCTGGGATCCGGCCTATCCCGGCCCGCAACCGATCGCCCGGCGCCGCGTCCGCCTCGAGGTCGACGAGCGGGTGACCGCCGAGGGCGAGATCGATACGCCGCTTGACGAGGACGGCGTCCGCCGCGCCGCCGAGCGGCTCAAGGCGTTCGGCGTCACGTCGATCGCGGTGGTGTTCATCCACAGCTATATGAATCCGCTCCACGAGAAGCGCGCCCGCGAGCTGATCCTCGAAGCCTACCCCGAGGTCGAGCTGATCTCGCTGAGCCATGAAGTCTATCCGAAGCCGCCCGAATTCGAACGGACCTCGACGACGCTGGTCAACGCCTTCGTCGGCCCGCCGATCGTCCGCTATCTCGACCGGCTCGAGAAGAAGCTGGCCGACGCCGGCTTCGCCCGCGAACTGCTGCTGGCGACCTCGTCGGGCGGCGTGGCGACGCCCGACGGCATCCGCCGGCGCGCGCTGGCGACGATCAGTTCGGGACCGACCGGCGGCGTCGTCGCCGCCGCGC
>CAXUEV010000036.1:0-10838 GCA_964250105.1 uncultured Sphingomonadaceae bacterium | reverse complement strand
CCCTGGGCTGCCGTCCGACCTGCTGCGCCGCCGCCCCGACATCCGCGCCGCCGAACGCCAGCTCGCCGCCGCCACCGCCGACATCGGCGCGGCGCAGGCCGACCTCTATCCGCGCTTCAACCTGATGGGCATGGCCGAGCTGATCTCGACGAGCCTTGCCACCCTGTTCTCGACCAACAGCATCCAGACCGTGGCCAACCCGGCGGTGACGCTGCCGCTGTTCGACGGCGGCCGGCGCCGCGCGACGCTCGCCGAGCGGCGCGCGGCGGCGGCGGAAGCCTTGCTCGACTACAAGAAGTCGGTGCTCGTCGCGGTGCAGGACGTCGAGGACGCGCTCGCCGACTATAATGCCGAGCAGAAACGCAACGACGAGGTGCGGCGCGGGCTTAGCGACGCCGAGCGCGGGGTCGGGCTGGCGCAGGCGTCGTTCCTGACCGGACTCGTCGATTTCACCACCGTCCTCGACGCGCAGGGGGCGGTCCTGTCGAACCGCACGACGCTGGCGCAGTCGGACGCGGCGCGGCTGACCGATCTCGCCCGGCTGTACAAGGCGCTCGGCGGCGGCTGGGAGGAGCCGGGGAACCAACCCCCGTCCTGATCGCTGCTGCCAGATCAACCCGGGAGAACGATCATGGCCGACGAAATCGAAGACCTGAAGGACATCTACGTCGACGAGCTCAAGGACCTGTGGTCGGCGAACGACCAGATGACCCGCGTCGTCAAGAAGCTGGCGGGCAAGGCGAGCGACGCCAAGCTCAAGGACATGCTGACGAAGTCGCTCGACGGCATCGCCCAGCATACCGCCGTTCTCAAGGAGCTGATCGCCGGACAGGGCGAGAAGACGTCGAAGGAGCATTGCAAGGGCATGGAAGGTCTTGTCGCCGAGGCGACCAAGCACGGTATCGACGAGGCGCCCGACAAGGGACCGCTGCGCGACGTCGTCATCATCGCCCAGTACCAGCGGATGACGCATTACGGCATCGCCGGCTTCGGCACCGCGGCCGCCTATGCCAAGGCGCTCGGGCTCAAGGACGACGAGGCCAAGCTCAAGGCGGCGACCAAGGACATCTATGGCGGCGACGAATATATGACCCAGCTCGCCGAGACGTCGGTCAACGTCACCGCCGAAGCCGCGTGACCTTCGTGCCGGACGTGTCCCGCCCGGGACACGTCCGGCACTATGTCAGGCGTCGGCCTGGATGCCGCTGTCGCCTGACGCCTCGCGCCGTTCCGCCTCGGCGGCGCTCTGCGGCTTGACGAACACCGCCGAGACCTCGGGATGCGCTTTGCGGATGCGGCGTTCGAGATCGATCACCGCCATCTCGATCTGTACCGTGTGCAGGTCGCCCTCGAACTCGAGGCTCAGGTTGACGACGACCTGGTCGGGCGCGAGTTGGACCGTGGCGATGGCGTTGGCGCGGCCGACGCCGGACTGGCCGTCGGCAAGCGCCATGATCGCCGCGCTCAGCTTCGGGTCGGCGCGCTCGCCGATCAGCAGCGCCTTCGACTCGACCGCGAGCAGGACGGCGACGACGGCGAGGATCACGCCGATGACGATGCTGGCGGCACCGTCGTAGTGCGGGTCGCCGGTCGCGACCGACAGCCCCGCCCCCGCCGCGGCGACGGCGATCCCGAGCAGTGCAGCCGAATCCTCGAACAGGACCATGAAGGTCGGCGGATCCTTCGATTCCTTGAACGCCTGCCACGCGCTGCGCCGGCCCTGCTTCGAGCGGAATTCGCGCAGCGCGAAATACCATGAGATGCTCTCGAACACGAACGACAGGCCGAGCACGATGAAGACGACCCGCGGCTGGCGGATCGCCTCGGGCTCCTGCAGATGGACGATGCCCTCGTAGACCGACACGCCGGCGCCGACCGCGAAGATCAGCAGCGCGACGACGAAGCTCCAGAAATACAGTTCGCGGCCATAGCCGAGCGGATGTGTCGCATCCGCCGGCCGCGCCGCGCGCTTCAGCCCGTAGAGCAGCAGCACCTCGTTCCCTGTGTCGACGACACTGTGGACTCCCTCCGACAGCATCGCCGACGAGCCCGTAATGCCCGCGGCAATGAACTTGGTCACCGCGATCGCGAGGTTGCCGAGCAGCGCCGCCCAGACGACGAAGTTGCTGCCACTCTGTTTTTGTTCAGACTTCGCCATGCCGTTTAGACGTATGAAGCTGCATTTGGTCGCCTGCGGCTGAAGTTTAGCGTCGGACAGGGAGGCGGCGGTCCGATGCCTGCAAGCCCGGAGAAAGCGCCCTGAAACGGCGACATCGAACCGACCGGTTGCGGCACCCTCCTTCAGATAAGGCTAGACACTGCTAACCGTTCTCATTAGCGATCAGCGATACGGGGTGAGAATGGTTCACAAGATTTTCCTGACGATGGTTTTTGCCGGCGGCGCTGCGCCGGCGTTGACACAATCAACTTATGAGCAAACACGCTCCGCCCCGATTGTCGTGGCGGAACCGGCGGCTGACATCGTCGTCACCGCTCAGAAGCTGGACGCCATCCCAGGCGGACAGCTCGCGCGCGGCGCCACGCTCGGCGTCTTTGGCGACCGCGACCTGTTCGACACGCCGCTCAGCACCAAATCGTTCACCAGCGACTATATTGCCGACATCGGCGCGCTCAACGCCAACGAGATCGCATTGCGCGATGCATCGTTCACCATCACCAATTCGGCCGCGCTGAACGGGTCTACCGCCGGTCGATTGCGGGGCTTCAGGATCGAGCCGTTCGAATCCACGGTCGATGGCCTCTCGACCATCGCCTCTCGCCGCTACAGCCTGGAGTTCATCGAGCGCGTCGATCTGTTGAAGGGCCCCAGCGCCGTCTTCACCGGCCTGGTCGGCGGCGTGGGCGGGACGATCAACTACATCACGAAGAAGCCGCTCGATGCTCCGCTGACGCGCGTCACCGGCATCTTCGACGGGCGAAGCGATGTCGGCGGCTATGCCGACGTCAGCCGTCGTTTCGGGACCGGCGACATATTCGGCCTCCGCGCCAATATCTCGTATCGTGACGGCGAGACCGCCATCGAGGATACAGACCAACGCAATTCGGTCATGCATCTCGCCTTCAACGCGCGGCTCGGCGGAGCGACCACGCTCGATCTGCAATATGGCTCGTCGTACACACGGGTTCGTGGCGGTTCGGGCGGATACTTCTTCTTTGACGGTGTGCCGATCGGCGCACCACCCGAAGGCTCGAAGGTCGCCGGACCGGATTGGGACGATCGCACGACGCATGACCAGTTCGTTCGCGGCCAAATCAACGTCGGGCTCGGCGGTGCTTGGAGGCTGTTCGGAGCAGCATCGCTGTCGCGCACGCAGGAGCGGTTCGTCGGATTAACCCCGGCTGTAACGGCGGCCGATGGCACATCCGATGCTTTCACCTTTGCCCAGCAGGGCGAGATCGAATGGGGCGATGGCTACAGCTTCGACGCGGGCTTGCGCGGCAAGCTGGATACGGGCCCAATCCGCCATTCGATCACCGCGATCGGAAGCTATTCCTACGCCCTGCCACGGTTCAACGACCTGGCGATCGACCCGTCGTTCGTGCAGCCGAGCTTCAACATCTACCAGCCTCGATCACAGAACGGATCGGCCCCGGCGCTGACCGGCGGACGTGACTATTTCCCGCTGAGCAAGTCGATCACCCGGGGCTTCGTTGTTGCGGACGAACTGTCCTTCTCCGAGGGCCGCCTGCTCGTTACGGCCGCCATGCGGTACACCGACCTTCGCATCGACAGCTTCAACTACGCCGCGCCCACGCCGCCGGGCGACGAGGCCAAATACCGCTCCGACAATTGGTCGCCGGCATTCGCGCTGCTGTTCAAGGTAGTGCCGAACGTCTCGATCTACGCCAATTACTTGAAGGCTGTGGAAGCCGGCCAGATTGCTTTCGCGCCCGCGATCAATGCCGGCGACATCATTCCGCCTAGCGTCTCCCGACAATATGAGGCGGGGGTCAAAGCCAACTTTGGTCGGTTTGGTGCCAGCGCCGCGCTGTTCGACATAGAGCGGCCATCGATCTACGTTGACACCGCCACGCAACGCCTCGGCAATTTCGGCCGACAGCGGCACCGCGGGTTCGAGGCCGACCTGTTCGGCACGCCGTTCGCCGGCGTACGGCTTCTCGCCAGCTACACCCATCTCGATGCCAAACTGCTCCGCAACGAGACTCCCGCAATCAACGGCAACAGGCCCGTGTCGGTGCCGAAGGATGTTCTGGTCGTCGGCTTCGACGCCGATGTACCGGGGCTTGAAGGAGCAGCCGTCCTCGGCAACATGCGCGCGCAAGGCAACCAGCTTTATGATGTAACGAACAGTCGATCGATCCCGGGTTTCACCGTATTCGATGCAGGATTGCGCTACGACTTCGGGTTGGGCGGCACGCCACTTAAAGCGCGGCTGAACGTAACCAACCTGTTCGACAAGGATTACTGGCAGTCTGCCGACTTCACCGCGCAGACGGGCGATCCGCGAATCGTGCGGTTAACGCTCGAAGCTGGTTTCTGAACAATGAGCACCTGCACTTCTTTGACAATCCGCCTGCCGCGCAGGCCGTTGCCCTCCAACCGACGCTAAGGCGGATCTTCGATGCCAACGATCCGCCATTTTTGGGTGCTTACACATCGCTGGATCGGGCTGGTCATCGCCGGGTTCCTGATCGTGGCCGGTGCGACTGGTGCATTGCTGGCGTGGCACCATGAATTGTCGGTCGCGCTCGCTCCCGAACTTTATCGTATAGCACCGCCAAGAACGGGCGCGGTGCCGCTCGATCTGCCGACGCTGCGGGAGCGCGCCGCGGCGCAGTCACCGGACGGCAGAATCACCTATCTGCCGCTCAACACGCCCCGCAACGAAGCCGTGATTCTCTATGCCGCTGGTGCCCCCAAGCCGGAACTGGCGGTCGACCCATATTCCGGCCGCGTGCTCGCGCGCTGGAACGCCGACAGCCTGGCGGACGGCCGGGTTGCGATCATGCCGTTCCTTTACCGATTTCATTATTCGCTGGCGCTCGGGATTGTCGGTACCTGGGCGTTCGGCATTGTTGCGCTGCTCTGGACGCTCGATACGGTCGTGGGTGCCTATCTGACGTTGCCCGCGCGACACGCAACCGGCACGTCGGCCCGATCCCCTGCATCTTGGTTGAAACGCTGGCGAAGGGCGTGGGCGATCCGGCGCGGCGGATCCACCTATAAGTTGAACATGGACCTGCACCGAGCGGGCGGACTGTGGCTATGGGCGATGCTGTTCGTATTCGCTTGGTCATCGGTCGGGTTCAATCTCAATCAGGTCCATACGCCCGTCATGCGCGCGCTTCTCCCGTTCCGCACGGTGGCCCAGTTGCCGGCTTTGGCCGCACCCAAGCCGGCCTCGGACGCATCATGGCATACGGCGCTTCGGCGCGGCCGATCATTGATGACGGCCGAGTTGCGTGCACGCGGATTGACACAGCGACTCGAATCCAACCTATACTATGACGCCTCGACCGGAACGTTCCGTTACGCCATCGTCAGCAGCGCGGATCGTGCAGATAAGCTGTTTGGCGCTACCACAATCGTCTTCGATGGCGATACCGGCAAGCAGCGCGATTTCTCGTCGCCGCTTGAGGAGCGGGCAGGTGATACTGTCGGGCGGTGGATGTACGATCTTCATATGGCCGCGATCTGGGGCAGACCCTATGACGTCTTCGTTACGGTGCTTGGGCTTGCCGTCGTCATGCTCAGCGGAACGGGCATCTTCATCTGGTGGAGAAAGCGGAGCGCACGGCTCGCCTCAAAGCGCAGGCGCCTCGCCGTCGCACGATTGGAAGCCCAATCCTATGGCGAAGCGGTAGCGGCGGAGTAGCATCACTCGCATCATAACCCGTCCCCGCCTACAGCCCCGCCGCCGCCAGCATCGCCGACGCCCCCGCCTCGGCGTCGTCCGCGCCGGCACGCATCAGCGCGAACAGCTCGCGGCCGGTGCCGAATGGCGGCGGCGGGGCGGTGGCGGGCTCGCGGGCGGCGAGGTCGGCGGCGGGCACCAGCACCGACAGCTCGCCGGTCACCGCGCACAGGCGGACGACGTCGCCGTCGCGGACGCGCGCCAGCTGGCCGCCGACGAGCGCCTCCGGGTGGACGTGGATCGCCGCCGGCACCTTGCCGCTCGCCCCCGACATGCGTCCGTCGGTGACGAGCGCGACGCGGTAGCCGCGGTCCTGGAGCACGCCGAGCGAGGGGGTCAGCTTGTGCAGCTCGGGCATGCCGTTGGCGCGCGGGCCCTGGAAGCGGACGACGACGACGACGTCGCGGTCGAGCTCGCCCGCCTTGAACGCGGCGAGGACCGCGTCCTGGTCGTGGAAGACGTGCGCCGGCGCCTCGATCGTCCAGCGCGAGGGGTCGACCGCGCTGGTCTTGACCTGCGCCCGGCCGAGATTGCCGGTGACGAGGCGCATGCCGCCGTCGGCGCTGAACGGCGCATCGGCCGGGCGGAGCATGGCGAGGTCGCGCGACGCCGCCGGCGCGTCGTCCCACACCAGCGTCTCGCCGTCGAGGCGCGGCACGCGGGCGTAGGCGCCGAGGTCGTCGCCGGCGACGGTCAGGATGTCGCGGTGGAGCAGCCCGGCGCCGAGCAGCGTGGCGATGGTGAAGCCCATGCCGCCGGCCGCGTGGAACGCGTTCACGTCGCCGGCGCCGTTCGGATAGACGCGCGCGATCAGCGGCACCACCGCCGACAGGTCGTCGATGTCGCTCCAGTCGAGCCTGATCCCCGCCGCGCGCGCGATCGCCGGCAGGTGGATCGTGTGGTTGGTCGAGCCGCCCGTCGCCAGCAGCCCGACGACGGCGTTGACGATCGCGCGCTCGTCGACGCACGCGCCGAGCGGCCGGTAATCGTCGCCGTCCCAGCCGATCGCCGCGAGCCGGTGGACCGCGGCGCGGGTCAGCGCCTGGCGCAGCTTCGTCCCCGGGTGCACGAACGCGGCGCCGGGCACGTGCAGCCCCATCACCTCCATCATCATCTGGTTCGAATTCGCCGTGCCGTAGAAGGTGCAGGTGCCGGCGCCGTGATAGCTCGCCGCCTCGGCCTCGAGCAGTGCGTCGCGCCCGGCCTTGCCCTCGGCGTAGAGCTGGCGGACGCGCTGCTTCTCGCGGTTGGCGAGGCCCGACGGCATCGGTCCGGCGGGCACCAGGATCGTCGGCAGATGGCCGAAGCGCAGCGCCCCGATCAGCAGACCGGGGACGATCTTGTCGCAGATGCCGAGCAGCGCCGCGCCCTCGAACATGCCGTGGCTCAGGGCGACCGCGGTGCCCAGCGCGATCGTGTCGCGGCTGAACAGCGACAGCTCCATGCCGCGCTGCCCCTGGGTGACGCCGTCGCACATCGCCGGCACGCCGCCCGCGACCTGCGCCGTCACCCCCGCCTCGCGCGCCCACAGCTTCATCGCCGCCGGATAGCCGCCGTACGGCTGATGCGCCGACAGCATGTCGTTGTACGCGGTGACGATGCCGATGTTCATCGCCCCGCCCGCCCGGATCGCCGGCTTGTCGTCGCCGCTGGCGGCGAACCCGTGCGCGAGGTTGCCGCACGACAGGTTGCTGCGGTCGACCCCCGAGGCGCGCTCGCGGGCGATGAGGTCGAGATAGGCGGCGCGGCCGAGACGCGAGCGCTCGACGATGCGGGCGGTGACGGCGGCGACGGTGGGGTTGAGGGTCATGGGGGGTATTTAGCGGGCGGGGGGGCGGAGCGCGAGGCCGGTCTGGTCACGTCGCGGCGCAAGAACCCTCACCCTCCCGCGCCGTCTTCGGCGTGGGAGGGTGAGGGTCCGCCCCCGTCACGCCGTCCAATGGATATCGATCGCCAACTCCGTCCCCGCCAGCACCCGGCCCACCGGGACGCTCGACTTCGCCCCCTCCGCGATCGCCTTCTCCAGCACCTTGCGCTTGTCCTTGCCGCTGAGCACGATCGTCAGCGTCCGCGCTGCCATCAGCGTCGCCCGCGTCAGCGTCACCCGTGCCACCGGCGCCTCCTTCGGCAACGCGCCGGGCATCACCCCGATCGCCTTGCACGTCGCCGGGGCGTCCAATGCGGCGGCGAGGTCGGGGCCGGGGAAGATCGAGGCGGTGTGGCCGTCCGCGCCGACGCCGAGCCAGGCGAGGTCGAGCGGCCATTTGAGCGCGCCGAGGCGCTCGTCGGCGTCTAAGCCGGCCGTCTTGTAGTCGGCCTTCGCGTCGCCGATCAGCGGGATGACGCGCGCGCCGAGCGGCAGGAACGCGCGCGCCAGCACGCCGACGTTGCTCATCGGGTCGGTCGGCGGCACCAGCCGGTCGTCGGTCGGCACGATCGTCACGCGCTTCCAGTTGAGCTTGGCCTTGACCAGACGCGCGTACGCCGGGCCGGGCGTCGCGCCGCCGGGCAGCGCGATCAGCGCCGCGCCGCGTGCGTCGAGCGCGGAATCGATGATGAACTCGACGTCCGACGCGACCGCATCGGCCATCTGGTCGGCGTCGTCATAGTCCCACCATTCGGCTTCAATCATGCCAACTCACTCCGTCGCGTTCGGTCAGGGCGATGGCGGCCGAAGGCCCCCAGCTTCCCGCACCATAAGTCCGGGGCGTCATGTTGTTCCGTTCCCACCCGGCGCGGATCGCGTCGATCCACTCCCATTGCGCCTCGACCTCGTCGCGGCGGACGAACAGCGTCGGGTCGCCCTCGATCAGGTCGAGCAGCAGGCGCTCGTAGGCGATCCGCCGCCGCGAGTCGCTGAACACGCCGTGGCCGAGGTCGAGCGGCACCTCGCGCAGGCGGATGCCGTCGCGGTCGAGCCCCGGCTGCTTCGCCATCAGCAGCAGGCGGATATTCTCCTCGGGCTGGAGGCGGATGACGAGCCGGTTCGGTTCGAGCACGGCGCCGCGCCGGGCGAAGATCGAATGGCGCACCGGCTTGAACTGGATGGTGATCTCCGACTGGCGGGTCGGCAGGCGCTTGCCGGTGCGCAGGTAGAACGGCACGTTCCTCCACCGCCAGTTGTCGACATGCGCCTTGACCGCGACGAAGGTCTCGGTGGTCGACGGCCGGCCGAGCTCGTCGGCATAGCCCGGCACCGCGACGCCGGCGACCGCGCCGGGGCCGTACTGGCCGACGACGCTGCACTCGCGGACGCTGGCGGCGTCGATCGGGCGCAGCGCGCGCAGCACCTTGACCTTCTCGTCGCGGACCGCGGTGGCGTTGAAGTCGGCGGGCGGCTCCATCGCCACCAGGGCGAGAAGCTGGAGCATATGGTTCTGGACCATGTCGCGCAGCGCGCCGGTGTCGTCGTAGAAGCCGACGCGGCCCTCGAGCCCGACCGTCTCCGACACGGTGATCTGGACATGGTCGATGCCGCCGGCGTTCCATTCGGGCTCGAACAGCGCGTTGCCGAACCGCAGCGCGAGCAGGTTCTGCACCGTCTCCTTGCCGAGATAATGGTCGATGCGGAAGGTCCGCGCCTCGGGGAAGACCGCGGCGACGGCGTCGTTGATCTCGCGCGACGAGGCGAGATCGTGACCGAGCGGCTTCTCCAGCGCGAGGCGGACCTTGCCGGCGGCGAGGCCCGCAGCGGCGAGCCCGGCGATCGTCGGCTCGAACAGCGACGGCGCGGTCGACAGGAAGATCGACAGGTCGTCCGCCGGCAGGACCGCCGCCGCCGCGCGGGCGAAATCTTCAGGCCTCGTCGCGTCGACCGCGACATAGCTGAGCCGGGCGATGAAATGCGCGACGCGGTCGGGGGTGATACGCTCGGCCGGCACGTGCGCGGCGAGCGCCTCGGCGGCGGCGATGCGGAACGCCGGCGTGTCGAGGTCGCTGCGCGCGGTGCCGACGATCCGCAGCTTGTCCGGCAACAGCCCGTCGCTGTCGAGGCCGTAGAGCGACGGCAGCAGCATCCGCCGCGCGAGATCGCCCGTCGCGCCGAACAGCAGCAATGTTGGCATCAGCGGCCGGCTCCGTCGTCGTTCCGGCTGCCTGTCGCCGTTCGCCCCTATCGCCGTTCGCCGACGCGCTGACAACCGCGCGCGTGGGCGAGCCTAGAGGCCGGGATGGGCGCCGGCGGGGAGGAACAGCATCGCCGCGGTGGCGGCGAACGCGACCGCGGTGACGATGCGGTAGAACAACACGCGCGGGGCCGGCCTACTCGCCATCGATCGCCTCCCACAATTTGCGCAGCGCCGGCGCATCGAGCGCCGCCGGCACCCGCGGAGCCGCACCGAGCCACGACGGATGGACCCGGGGGGTCACCCTCGGGGTCGCCCGCGAGGGAGGTAAAATACGCGCCTTGCCGATCGGGGTCATCGCCGACATCGCCGGTCTCCTCTTTAGCCGTTGGTGACGCGGAGCAAGCTGTTCGCCTCAAAAGCCGCGGGGTCTGCCCGGCAGCAGAAGGCGCGCACCGCGGCACGGCGGCAACGCAGATTTTCTTGGGGCGGGTAAATCGGCTGGCGCGGCCTTACCCATTATCCTACAACGCACTTTCGCTTGACTTGTAGGACTTGCCTGGTTAGCTGGGGTGCGCGTCCGGCTGCTGATTTCAGCCGGGCGGGCTCCTGCCGGCGGTTGGTTCCCGCCGGTGCGGGTCACGAGCGTGCGGGGGCCGGATTAGCGCACAAGCGCAACGACGGCGTACCCCAAGCGTAACGACGCGCAAAACACCGAGCGCACGCGGCCTAAGCCACCGCAAGCGACCGGTTCCCGCACGCCGATCCGCCAGCCGATGTCGCCGGACCCCCTCGTCGTGACCGGACGGGACCAAGAGCCGGCAGACAGGGCCAGAACGCCTCCGCCCCGTGGTGCCACCCGCACCGGCGGGCGCAG
>CAXUEV010000035.1:0-11051 GCA_964250105.1 uncultured Sphingomonadaceae bacterium | reverse complement strand
TCGCCGAAGCGCGTCGCGGCGACGCGCAGCCGGATCGGCAGCGGCAGCGGCGTCGCCGCCTGGTAACGGGCGTAATGCGCGGCGAACAAGCGGTAGTGGGCGAACTCGTCGGCGGCGATGCGCGCGGCGACGGCGCGCAGGACCGGCTCGGCGCTGGCGTCGCGGACCGCCGAGTATAACGACGACGTCCCCGTCTCGACGACTTGGCGGGCGACCAGCTCGCCGACGCGGCTGCCGCGGATCGACCCGTCAACCCCTTGCGGTATCTTGAAGCCGGCACGGAAATCGGCGAGCGCAAGGGCGAAGTCGAACCGCGGGTCGGCAAGTTCGGCCCAGCGCCCGAGCGCGGCGCCGTGCTGCCGCTCCTCGCCGCCCCAGCGCGCGACCGCAGCGAGGAACGCGGCGTCGCCGGCGAATACGCCGTTCAGATAGGCGACGTAATCCGCCGCATTGGCCTCGACCAGCGCCGCGGTCTTGACCACCGCGAGCAGGTCGGCATCGACCGCCGCCGCGTCGAAACGCTGCCACGGGATATCGTCGAGGGTCCAGCCGGCCATCCGCCGTCGTTAGAACGGAATGCGGCGGCTGTGAAATCGATTAGGATTCACGAGGGCGAGGTCTGATAGTCCCGCCCGGCATAGGCGTGCGGCCGGTCTCGCGCCGCGGGATCGCCGATGAAGTCGGCCCAGACGCCGCCCGGACGCCAGACGCTGTCGAGCATCGCCCGCGCCGCCGCGACGTCGCGGCCGGAGTCGCGCTGCCAGCGGTACACGAACGCCGTCACCCGTGCGTTGACGATGCAATGGACGTGGACCGCCGCATCGTCCGCCGCCGCCATGGCGGCGACGAAGGCGGCAAAGTCGGCCTCGGTCGGCGCAGCGAAGTCGACCGGGATGTGCGTATAACGCATGCCGAGCGCGGCGACGCTCGCCGCCTCGTCGGGCAGCGCGCGGGGATGGTCGTGGAGCGCGAGGTTGACGACATAGGCGACGCCGAGGCCGGCCACCGCCGCAAACTGCGCTTCGCTCGGCTGGCCCGAGGTCGTGACCCGGCCGTTGAGCCGCCGCCAGTTGGTGATCCCTGCCGGATCGACCGTCACGCGACATACTCCAGCCCCAGCGCGTCGGCCACCGCCCGGTGGCGTATCCTGCCGGCCATGACGTTCAGTCCGCCGGCGAGGTGCGGATCGGCGGCCATCGCCGCCTCGGCGCCGAGCCCGGCGAGGCGCAGCGCGAACGGCAGCGTTGCGTTGTTGAGCGCGAAGGTCGACGTCCGCGCCACCGCGCCCGGCATGTTGGCGACGCAATAGTGGATGATGCCGTCGACGACATAGACCGGGTCCTGGTGCGTCGTCGCATGGCTCGTCTCGAAACAGCCGCCCTGGTCGATGGCGATGTCGACCAGCACCGAACCGCGCTTCATCAGGCCGAGCATGGCACGGGTGACGAGCTTGGGCGCCGCCGCCCCGGGGATCAGCACCGCGCCGATGACGACGTGCGCCGAGGCGACCGCGGCCTCGATCGCCGCCTTCGACGAAAACACGGTCTTGACCCGGCCCTCGAACATCTCGTCGATCTCGGCCAGCCGCGCGGTCGAGATGTCGTAGATGGTGACGTCGGCGCGCAGGCCGACCGCCATCTGCGCGGCGTTGATCCCCGAGACGCCGCCGCCGAGGATCGCCACCCGCCCCGGCGCGACGCCGGGGACGCCGCCGAGCAGGATGCCGCGGCCGCCCTGCTCCTTCTCGAGATAATGCGCGCCGACCTGGACGCTCATCCGCCCAGCGACCTCCGACATCGGTCGCAGCAGCGGCAGTCCGCCGGCGCGGTCGGTCACCGTCTCATAGGCGATGCACGTCGCACCCGACGCCATCAGCGCCCGCGCCTGCGCCGGATCGGGCGCGAGGTGGAGGTAGGTGAACAGCAGCTGGCCGGGACGGAGCATCGCGCATTCGCCCGGCTGCGGCTCCTTGACCTTGACGATCATGTCGGCGGCGGCGAACACCTCGGCCGCGGTGGCGACGATCGCGGCACCGGCGGCGGCATAGTCGCCGTCGGTGAAGTCGATGCCGGCGCCCGCCCCGGCCTCGACGGTGACGGCGTGGCCGGCAGCGGTCAGTTCGGCGACCGACGGCGGCGTCAGGCCGACCCGGTATTCGTGGATCTTGATTTCCCGGGGCACACCGACGTGCATCGCGTTTCCTTCGCATGGCTGGACGCGCCGCTATAACGCGGCCGCCGCGGCAAGTCGCGGGGTGCGGCGTCGACGAACGTGGGCGTCATGTTGCGGCGCGGCAGGGCGCGTGCTAACCCGCGCGCCTCGGTCCGAAAACGGCGTTCGGGCAGCAACGCATGGGCAGCGGCGACGTGAACCTGGGTGAACTGCGACGATCGCTGTGAGCGCGGCGCCGCCGCCGCCGACCGCTACCGCACTTGCCGGGGCACCCAATCCCGGGGCCGACGTCACACCCGCGGCGCACCAGCACGCGCCCGAAGGCTTCACCAAGCTCGCGGTCGGCGCGATCGGCGTCGTCTTCGGCGACATCGGCACCAGCCCGCTCTATGCGATGAAGGAGGTGTTCGTCGGCCACCATCCGCTGGCGGTCGATCCGCTTCACATCTTCGGCGTCGTCTCGCTGATCTTCTGGACGATGGTGCTCGTCGTCACGGTCAAATACGTGTTCATCGTCATGCGCGCCGACAACCGCGGTGAAGGCGGGTCGATGGCGCTGCTGGCGCTGATCTCGCGCCTGTCGCCCGGCGTCGGCCGCTCGCGCGGGCTGATCCTGCTCGGCGTGCTGGCGACGTCGCTGTTCTTCGGCGACTGCATCATCACCCCGGCGATCTCGGTGCTGTCGGCGGTAGAGGGGCTGACGGTGGTCCAGTCGGGCCTGTCGCGGCTGGTCCTGCCGATCTCGATCGTCATCCTCGTCGGGCTGTTCGTGATCCAGGCGCGCGGCACGGCCAAGGTCGGGGCGCTGTTCGGCCCGGTCATGCTCGTCTATTTCGCGGTGCTGGCGGTGCTCGGCACCCGCCACCTGATCGACCAGCCGCACATGCTGCTCGCCCTGTCGCCGCACTATGCCGTGCTGTTCTTCGCCGACAATCCGCTGCTCGCCTTTCTTGCGCTCGGCTCGGTCGTGCTGGCGGTGACGGGCGCGGAGGCGCTCTACGCCGACATGGGCCATTTCGGGCGGCGGCCGATCCGCTTCTCTTGGCTGTGGATCGTCCTGCCGGCGCTGATGCTCAACTATCTCGGCCAGGGCGCGCTGCTGCTCGGGCAGCCGGCGGCGGCGGCGAACCCGTTCTTCCTGATGGCTCCCGACTGGGCGCGGCTGCCGCTCGTCATCCTGGCGACCGCGGCGACGGTCATCGCCAGCCAGGCGGTGATCTCGGGCGCCTTCTCGGTGGCGCAGCAGGCGGTCCAGCTCGGCTTCCTGCCGCGGCTGAAGATCACCCATACCAGCGCGGTGTCGGCCGGGCAGATCTACATCCCGGCGATCAACTGGATGCTGCTGGCTCTCGTCATCCTGCTCGTGCTCGGCTTCCGCACCTCGAACAATCTCGCCGCCGCCTACGGCATCGCCGTCACCGGCACGATGTTCATCACCACGTGCATGATCGCGGTGCTGGTGCTGACGGTGTGGCAGTGGCGGCGGTGGTGGGCGGCGCCGCTGCTCGCCGTGCTGCTCGTCGTCGACGGCGCCTATCTCGCGTCGAACATCACCAAGATCCCTGACGGCGGCTGGTTTCCGCTGCTGGTCGGGCTGATCACCTTCACCCTGCTGACCACCTGGGCGCGCGGCCGCCACCTGATGATGCTGCGCCTGCGCGAGAGCGCGATGCCGATCGAGGTGTTCATCAAGTCGGCCGCCACCGCCGCCACCCGCGTCCAGGGCACGGCGGTGTTCATGACCTCGTCGCCCGAGGGCGTGCCGCACGCGCTGCTGCACAATCTGAAGCACAACAAGGTGCTCCACGAGCGCATCCTGATCCTGACAGTGATCATCGACGAGGTGCCGTATGTCGACGACGAGGACCGGATGGAGGTGCGCCCGCTCGGCTCGAACTTCTACCGCATGATCATGCGCTTCGGCTTCATGCAGGAGATCGACATCCCGGCGACGCTGAAGCTGGTCGAGGCGTGCGGTGCCCGGATCAAGATGATGGACACGAGCTTCTTCCTCGCCCGCCAGACGCTGCTCGCAAGCGACCGCCCCGGCATGGCGATCTGGCGCGAGAAGGTGTTCGCCTGGATGCTGAGCAACTCCGAAAGCGCGATGGAGTTCTTCAAGCTGCCGACCAACCGGGTGGTCGAACTGGGCAGCCAGGTCGAGATCTGAGGTGAAGCGCGGTCGACCGCGGGATCACCCGGTCCATCCGATCGCCTTTTGGAGTTCGGCCACACCCGCGGCGAGACTGTCGCGGCCGTCCACGACCTCGACGTCGGGGAGCAATAGCCACCTCGGACGATCGTTCGTGTCGTAGACCGGCTCGCCCGAATATTGCGCTTGTATGCCGGTACGATCGAGGCGGATCGGGAAGACCGCTGCGCCCAGCCCCATCATCCTCGTACCCACGATCGTCGCGCGACCGATATCCCGCATGCCCATCGGAAATCCCTCGGCCATGCTGCCGCTCCAATGGCCGGCCAACACGACGACCGGCCTATCGTAGGTGAACGGCCCGCGTGGCTCGACATACTCGGTCCAGGGCGGGCTCAACCCCGGTCCGTCCCGCCGCCGCATGAGGGCATAGGCCATCCGCCGGGTGATGAACCGGCCCATGATCGGCCGGGCCACGGCCGTGTCCCCGCCGCCATTCTCCCGAACATCGATAATCAGGCCCGGTGCATCTCGGAGGTCAGCCAACGCCGTGTCGAACGCGTCGACCGTCGCGCCGTCGCTGAAGCTGCGGATGACGATATAGCCAACTCCGCCGGCAAGCCTGCGGCTGTCGAGGTCGGGAAGCTCGAGCGACTTCTTGATCGGGAGTTCGACCGAACGAGGCGCGGCCTGCCGCGATTGCACTCCGACCATGCGGGCCTTGCCGCGGTATCCTGCCACGGCGACATTGATCGCATAGGCTTCGGCCGCGGGATCCGGTCGCGTCAGGCATTTCGGCATCAGGTCATGAACGACGGTCTCGACCGGGCGACCGTCGATCGAGATGATCCGATCGCCGATCGCCAGCCCGGCGTCGGCTGCCGCGGAGCCGTCCTTGATCGCTGCCACGCATATCTCTTTGCCGATCCTTTCGGCGAGGATATCGAACGGCGGCCAGCGTGGCGCGCCGTCGGGCGGATCAGACAGGTGCGTATGGGCGTCGTAAAGCTCGGCCAGGACACGCCCGACGACATCGGTGAACGCCCGCTTATCCGTGGCGGCAACGGCCATGGGACGGTAGAGCGCGCGTACCCGGTTCCAGTCAGTACTTTTGTCCGGCAGGAAACAATAACGCTCGCGCAGCGTCAGCCACAGCTCGTCGAAGTCGTCGATGAACGCGACGTCGTGGAGGGGCTCGGCCGTCCATCCGGCGGTTCCGACGAAAGCTATGCCGGCACCGCAGACGGCACGGCGGGTCAGCGGAAGCTGCCCCTGCAATCGTCGCTGCCCTACATCAAGCGGGATCGGATAAACTATCGCCATCGAGTCGTGCTCCACCGGGCGTGCGAACGTCTTTCTCATCATCGGTTTGCGGTTGACGCAGCAGTATGCGGATCGAAACGCATATCATTCCTGGTTATCGTCGCACGACCAACCCCGCGGCCCAGCCGGCTAGGAGGGCGAGGGCGACGGCGGCGAGGCCGTAGGCGAGGCCGTGGGTCTGCGCGGCGACATAGATCCAGCGTTCGAACCCCGACTTGTCGATGACGATCGGCGTCGCCGAGCGGGCGATCACCCTGCCACCGCGGATCAGGTAGATCTCGGCCGAATAGCGGCCGACGGGCACCGCCGCGGGGATCGTGATCCGCGCCTGGTAGAGGATGTTCTGGGTGATGCCGATCCGCCCCTCCTGCTCCGAATAGAGGCCGGCGCGGCGCCGCAGGTCGATCAGCCCGTGCTGGAACTCGTCGACCTCGCGGCCGCTGCCGGTCGACGGCGACAGCTGGAGATAGTCGACGCCGATCTCCCAGATCGCGGCGTTGCGCTCGTCGACCAGCCGCTTGATCGGGGCCGAGGTGGCGACCGCGTAGAAGCCGGGCGCGGTCTCGAAGCGGACGCTGCGGGTGTTGATCCAGATGCCGCCGACGCGCGCCTTCTTGCGCAGCGTGATCGGCTCGGCCGGCCCACGGACGACGATAGCGAGTCCCGGCCGCTCGTCGGGGACACGGCCGGGCGGATACTGGATCGCGCCGAAGACGAGCAGTTCGGTGCCCTTGAAGGTGTAGACGATGTCGATGCGGTTCTGGCTGAGGTCGGTGATCAGCCGGACCGGCGCGGCACCGGCGAGGCCGAGCCACAGCAGAATCAGCCCCGCCCGCCTCATGCCGGGGTGAAGACCGAGAACAGCTCGACCGGGCGCCACGTCAGCCCGACGGCGAGGCGGACGGCGACGCCGAGAACGATGATCGCCAGCCACAGCCGCAGCTTCTCGGGTGCCAGCGTCTGCGCCGCGCGGACCCCGAACTGCGCGCCGAGCACGCCGCCGACGAGGAGCAGCCCGGCGAGGACGATGTCGACCGTCTGCGATTCGACCGAGTGGAGCAGCGTCGCCGCGGCGGTGACGAAGACGATCTGGAACAGCGACGTGCCGACCACCGAGGTCGCCGACATGCCGAGCAGGTAGATCATCGCCGGGACCAGGATGAAGCCGCCGCCGACGCCCATGACGACGGTCAGCACGCCGACCGCCGCACCGAGCAGGAACGGCGCCAGCGGCGAGATGTACAGGCCCGACCGGTAGAAGCGCGTCTTCCACGGCAGCGCCGCCACCAGCGGGTTGTGCAGGTGGAGCCGGTGCGGGCGGCGGACCCCGGCGGCCGCGCGGCGCAGCGTGCCGACCGCCTCGCGCAGCATCAGCCCGCCGACGGTCCCGAGCAGGAGGACGTAAACGAGGTTGATCGTCACGTCGATCTGGCCGAGCTGCTGCAGCCAGCGGAAGGCGACCGCGCCGATGCCGGCGCCGGCGACGCCGCCGGCGACGAGCACCGCGCCCATCTTGACGTCGACCCCGCCGCGCCGCCAGTAGGCGAGCGCCCCCGAGACGCTGGCGCCGGTGATCTGGGTCGCCGACGACGCCACCGCGACCGCGGGCGGGATGCCGTAGAAGATCAGCAGCGGCGTCGTCAGGAAGCCGCCGCCGACGCCGAACATCCCCGACAGGAAGCCGGCCAGCCCGCCGAGCCCGACGATGACGATCCAGTTGACCGACATCTCGGCGATGGGGAGGTAGAGGGTCATGGTCGGCGGCGACGATAGCGACGGGGGCCGCCAAGCGCGACCCACAACCTTCCTCTCCCTCGAGGGGAGAGGCGACTCGCGCGCCAGCGCGGCGGGTGAGGGTGAACCGCCGCCCGCCTATCTTGCACCGAAGAACCCTCACCCTCCCATCCGCCTCCGCCCAAGAAGGCTACGGCGGACGGGCCCCTCCCTCTCCCCAAGTGGGAGAGGGGGAGGTCAGTCGTCCTCGTCGTCGAAGCCGGTGAGGTCGAGCGCGCGGGCCCGGATCTGCCGGGTCATGCACCAGTGGACCAGCGCCTCCTCGCGGCCGTGCGTCACCCACACCTCGTTCGGCGCGAGTTCGGTGCAGGTCGCGGTCAGCTCGTCCCAGTCGGCGTGGTCGGAGATGATCAGCGGCAACTCGACCTGGCGCTGGACTGCGCGCTGGCGGACGCGCATCCAGCCGCTCGCCATCGCCGTGATCGGATCGGGCAGGCGGCGCGACCAGCGATCGTTGAGCGCCGACGGCGGGGCGACGACGATGCGCCCCTTGAGGTCGGCCGGCTTGATGCCCGTGGCGGCGCGCAGCTCGCCGAGGTCGACGCCGAAGGCGACGTAGAGGTCGCACAATCGCTGGACCGCGCCGTGGATGTAGATCGGCGCGTCGTGCCCCATCGCGCGCAGCTCGGCGATGACCCGCTGCGCCTTGCCGAGCGCATAGGCGCCGATCAGGACGCAGCGATCGGGGTTGGCGGCGAGCGCGGTCATCGCCTTGCCGACCTCCTGCGTCGTGTCGGGGTGGCGGAACACCGGCAGGCCGAAGGTCGCCTCGGTGACGAAGACGTCGCACGGCACCGGCTCGAAGCTGGCGCAGGTCGGGTCGGGGCGGCGCTTGTAGTCGCCCGACACGACGATCCGCTCGCCGCCGTGGTCGAGGACGATCTGCGCCGAGCCGAGCACGTGCCCGGCGGGAACGAAGGTCGCGGCGACGTCGCCGATCCGGACCGTCTCGCCATAGGCCGCCGGCTGTCCTGCCTGCGCGCCGTAGCGGACGTCCATGATCGCGAGCGTCGCCGCGGTCGCCAGCACCTTGCCGTGGCCGCCGCGGGCGTGGTCGGCATGGCCGTGGGTGACGAGCGCGGCGGGCTTGGGCGACGACGGATCGATCCAGAAGTCGCCCGGCGCGACGTAGATGCCCTCGGGATGGGGCTGGAGCCAGGCGCCGACGGTCATGACGCCGATATGGGCGCGGTGGCCGCGCCGTGCCAGCACCCTATATCGGTGCCGTGACCGCGCTGCCGCCACCGATCGCCGACTGGTTCGCCGCCCGCGGCTGGGCGGTGCGGCGGCACCAGCGCGAGATGCTGGCGGCGGCGGACGCGGGCGAGCACGCGCTGCTGGTCGCGCCGACCGGATCGGGCAAGACGCTGAGCGGGTTCCTGCCGAGCCTCGCCGCGCTCGTCGACCGGCCCGCCGACGGCCTGCACACGGTCTATGTCTCGCCGCTCAAGGCACTGGCGGTCGACGTCCAGCGCAACCTGCTCGATCCGATCGGCGAGATGGGGCTCGACATAAGGGTCGAGACGCGGACCGGCGACACGCCGTCGGAGCGCAAGGCGCGCCAGCGCCAGCGCCCGCCGCAGATTCTGCTGACGACGCCCGAATCGCTGTCGCTGCTGATCAGCTATCCCGACGCCGGCCGGATGCTCGCCGGCGTGCGCACGATCGTCGTCGACGAGGTCCATGCCTTCGCCACGACCAAGCGCGGCGACATCCTCAACCTGGCGATGGCGCGGCTCCAGGCGCTGAGCCCGGCCCTGCGCCGCGTCGCGCTGTCGGCGACGATCGCCGACCCAGAGGCGTACCAGGGCTGGCTCGCGCCCGACGCCGACGCGGCGACGGTGCGGCTGGTCCACGGCGACGCGGGGGCCGAGCCGCACGTCGACATCCTCGTCCCCGACGGGCGCATCCCCTGGGCCGGGCACAACGGCCGCTACGCCGCGGCGCAGGTGATCAAGCTGATCGCCGCGCACCGGCTGACGATCGTCTTCGTCAACACCCGCGCCGTCGCCGAGCTGATCTTCCGCGACCTGTGGGCGGAGAACGACGCCGCCCTGCCGATCGGCATCCACCATGGCTCGCTGAGCCCCGAGGCGCGGCGCAAGGTCGAGAACGCGATGGCGACGGGCCGGCTGCGGGCGATCGTCGCCACCGCCAGCCTCGACCTCGGCATCGACTGGGGCGACGTCGACCTCGTCGTCCAGATGGGCGCGCCGAAGGGCAGCTCGCGGCTGCTGCAGCGGATCGGCCGCGCCAACCACCGCCTCGACGAGCCGTCGCAGGCGGTCATCGTCCCCGGCAATCGCTTCGAATATCTCGAAAGCCTCGCCGCGCGCGACGCGGTCGAGGCGCACGAGCTCGACGTCGACCTGTTCCGCCCCGGCGGGCTCGACGTCCTCGCCCAGCACGTCATGGCGTGCGCTTGCGCTGCCCCGTTTGCCGCCGACGCGATGTACGCCGAGGTGCGGTCGGCGGCGCCGTACGCCGGACTGAAGCGCGCCGAGTTCGACCGGACGCTGGCGTTCATCGAATCGGGCGGTTACGCGCTCCGCGCCTACGAGCGCTACAAGCGGCTGACCAAAGGCCCCGACGGGCTGTACCGCGTCAGCCATCCGCGAATGGCGGTCCAGCACCGGCTCAACGCCGGCACGATCGTCGAGGCGGCGGCGCTCAACGTCGTGCTCGGCCGCCGCGGGCGCAGCTTCGGCCGGGTCGAGGAGTGGTTCGCGGCGCAGCTCCGCATCGGCGACAGCTTCATGTTCGCCGGGCAGGTGCTCGAGGTCACCGGCTTCGAGGGGCCCGATATGTTCGTCAGGATGTCGCGCGGCGACCCGCGCGTGCCCACTTATGTCGGCGGGCGGATGCCGCTGTCGACCAACCTCGCGCAGCGCGTGCGCGGGCTATTCAACGCGCCCGAGCGCTGGCCCGAGATGCCGGTCGACGTCCGCGATTGGCTCGGCATCCAGCTGCAGCGGTCGCGCCTGCCCAGGCTCGACGACCTGCTGGTCGAGACCTTTCCCGACAGCGGGCGTAACTTCATGATCGCGTACGGCTTCGCCGGACGCAACGCCCACCAGACGCTCGGCATGCTGCTGACGCAGCGGATGGAGAAGGCCGGGCTGCAGCCGCTCGGCTTCGTCGGCAGCGACTATATGGTGGCGACGTGGAGCCTCGTACCCGTCACCGACCCGGCGCCGCTGTTCTCGCCCGACATCTTCGAAGCCGAGCTCGCCGAGTGGATCGCCGAGACGCCGTTCCTCCGGCGCGCCTTCCGCGAGGTGGCGGTGATCGGCGGGCTGATCGACCGGGTCCATCCCGGGCAGCACAAGACCGGCAAGCAGGTGACCTTCTCGAGCGACCTGATCTACGACGTGCTGCGGCGGCACGAGCCCGACCATCTGCTGCTGACCGCGGCGTGGAGCGACGCGCGGTCGAAGATCACCGACATCGCGCGGCTGGCGGCGCTGCTCGAGCGATCGCAGGTGGCGATGACGCACGTCGCGCTCAACCGGGTGTCGCCGCTGGCGGTGCCGGTACTGCTCGAGGTCGGCCGCGAGCGCGTGTTCGGCGCCGCCGACGACGCGCTGCTCGCCGAGGCCGACGCGCTGGC
>CAXUEV010000034.1:0-11066 GCA_964250105.1 uncultured Sphingomonadaceae bacterium | reverse complement strand
GCCCAGGGCGCGCCGTCCAGCGCCGCCAGCACCGCCGCCCAGAACGCCTGCTCATGCCCCTGCCGCACCAGCGGCGTGCCGAGAAAGCTGTGATGGTGCAGCCAGTTGGCGACATGCCGCACCGGCATCCGGCCATAGCGCGGCGCGATGACGAGAGGCACCAGGCCGATCAGCGCCTCGCCGTCCTGCACCGCGATAAGCCGCAGCGCGCGCGGCGGAGGCCGACCGCCTCCGCGCTGCGCTGGCGCGCCTCGGCTAGCGGATCCTGCAACCAATCGCCGCAGCCCACGTTTCGTCGCCGGACTTTATCAAAGGAAATAGCATGACGACGATCTGGCGGACACTCATGGCGGCGGCGGCGGTCGCCGGGCTCGGCAGCGCGCCGCTCGCGGCGAAGGACGTGCGGTCGGGCACGATCGCGATCGACGAGACGCAGTTCGGCTTCCTGATCGGCGGCAGCCTCGGCGGCGGCACACTGACTTACAAGGGGAAGGCGTACAAGTTCAAGATCGGCGGCGTCTCGGTCGGCAAGCTCGGCGTCGCCAAGGTCCGCGGCTACGGCCAGGTCTACAATCTGACCGATATCACCAAGTTCGCCGGCACCTATGTCGCCGCCGACGCCGGTGCCACCGCGGGCAAGGGCGAGGGCAGCATCCGCCTGAAGAACAGCGACGGCGTCGTTCTCGACCTCGATACGCGGTCGAAGGGCCTGCAGCTCAGCGCCAGCGGCGGCGGCGTCAAGATCACGCTGGAGTAGGCGCCGCGCGCTCGATCGACAGGAACGCGATCAGCCCCCGTTCCGCGGCCGACAGATATTTCGTCGGCCGCGGCAGCTTCGCCGCCGCCAGTTCGGCGGTACGGCCGTCGGCGATCAGCGCGATCAGCGCGGGGTGGACATAGCTTTTGCGGCTGATCGCCGGCGTATTGCCGAGCGCCGCGGCGACGGGTTCGAGCATCGCCTTCAGCGTCAGCGTCGCCGGCGAACTTGCGACGATCGTCTCGAAGGCGATGACGCTCGCGCCCCAGGTGCGGAAGTGCTTGGCCGAATAGTCGGTGCCCATCGCCGCCTGGATGTATGCGTTGACGTCGGCCGAGCCGATGCGGTGCGGTTCGCCGTCGTCGCCGACATATTGGAACAGCGCCTGCCCGGGCAGGTCGTGGCAGCGGCGGACGATCTTCGCCAGCGCCGCGTCGTTGATCACGACGCGCTGCATCTTGCCCGACTTGCCGCGATATTCGAGGCGGACGCGCGCGCCGCGCACCTCGCTGTGCTGGGTGAGGAGGGTCGTCGCGCCGTAGCTCTGGTTCTCGTTGGCATAGGCGTCGTTGCCGACGCGGACCCGGCCGTGGTCGAGCAGGCGGACGACGGCGGCGAGCACCTTGGCGCGGCCGAGTCCGCGCTCGGCGATGTCGATCGCGACCTGCGCACGCAGCTGCGGCAACGCCGCGCCGAAGCCGCCGCAGCGGTCGTATTTATGGTCCTCGCGCTGTGCGCGGAAGTCGGCGTGGTAGCGGTACTGCTTGCGTCCTTTGGCGTCGTAGCCGATCGCCTGGAGATGGCCGTCGGGATCGGGGCTGAACCAGACGCGGGTATAGGCCGGCGGCACGCCGAGCCGGTTGAGCCGCGCGATCTCGTCGGCATCGGTGATCCGGGTGCCGTCGGCGGCGAAATAGTGCCAGCGGTCGCCGCGCTTGCGCCGCGTGATCCCCGGCGCGCCGACGTCCGAATAGTTGAGCATCGCCGTCCAACGTCACGCCGCCGGGCTTCGTTCCCGCGGTCAGTCGTCGAGCGTGGTCGCCGTGATGACCAGCGCATCGCCTGGCTCCGTCGCGACCGCCACGTCGACGACGATGTGGCGCGGCAGGTCGATCGCGGCGGGATCGACGAGATCGGTCAGCCGTACGCGCGCCGCCGCCGGCAGCGGCCGGCCGGTCGCCAGGCGGACGCCGAGGCGGTGCTCGTGGCCGACGAAGGTCGCGCTGATCCAGCCGCGCATGTCGCTCGACATGACGATGAACGGCGGCAACTGCCTATCGGTCAGCCCGGCGAGGCGGCGAAAGTCACGATCGGCGAGGATTTGTGCATGGATTTGCCGCAGCAGCCCGGCCTGCGCGCCGACCAGCAGCGTCCTCACCGCCGCGCCTCGGCGCCGCTCGCGGCTGCGATGAAGGCGAGGACGCGCGCCGTCGTCACCGCCCGCGGCTCGCGCCCGCGGCGCAGGTCGAAGACGAAGCGCGGGTCGTGCGCCGCCTCGCGTCCGAACCGCGACGCTGCCATGTTCCGCTTGCGCATGCAGCGTTCGACATGGGTGAGCAAAGACGTCATCGTTTTCTCCTTATCCCCGATTCGTTAGCGACCGACTCAAGATGCGGAGTGATTTCCTACTAGTCTAGGTAAAAAACAATCTGTATGTGTCGTTGCTGCGGGGGCTGGAGAGGAGGTTCCGCAAACCATGGACAGCATTGCCATCCGGCAACGGCTGGACGAGCTAATTGCGGCGCGCGGCGAGGATTATGCCTCGCTGTCGCGTCTGATCGGGCGGAATCCAACCTACGTGCAGCAGTTCGTCAAACGCGGGGTGCCGCGCCGGCTGAGCGAGGACGACCGGCGCAAGCTCGCCAGCCATCTCGGCATCGCCGAACGGCTGCTCGGCGGCCCGGCCGAGCGCGCCGGCCACGCGGTGATGGCGCGTCCCGGCGCCGGCGTCGGCGGCGACTATGTCCTGATCCCGCACCTCGACATCGGCGCGTCGGCGGGGGCGGGGGCGGAGACCGGCGTCGAATCGCCGCTGGCGGTGCTGGCGTTCCAGTCGAACTGGGTCCGCAGCGTCGCCAGCGGCCGCGCCGAGGCGCTGTCGGTGATCCGCGTCGAAGGCGACTCGATGCTGCCGACGCTCGCCGACGGCGACCATATCCTCGTCGACACCGACGACCGCGAGCGGTTGCGCGACGGCATCTACGTCCTGCGCACCGACGACGCGCTGCTGGTCAAGCGGCTGAGCGTCAACCCGGCGTCGCGCCGGCTGACGATCCGCAGCGACAACGACGCCTATCCGAGCTGGGACGACTGCGACCCGGCGACGGTCGCGGTCATCGGCCGCGTCGTCTGGGTCGGCCGCCGCCTGACGTGACGCGCGGGTTGCCCGGCGACGGCGGCGGGCTATACCGGCGGCGAACCCGAAGGTCCCCGCCATGCCGTACACCGCCCCCGTCGCCGAACAGCGCTTCGTCCTCGACACTGTCGCCGACATCGCCGGGCTGGCGGCGCTGCCCGGCTTCGCCGCGGCGACGCCCGACCTGATCGACGCCGTCCTCGCCGAATCGGCGAAGCTCGCAGCCGAGGTGTTTGCGCCGCTCAACACCGTTGGCGACCGCGCCGGCGCGGTCCTCGCCGGCGACGCGGTGACGCTGCCGCCGGGGTTCGCCGACGCCTATCGCCGCTACGTCGACGGCGGCTGGGCGTCGCTCTGCGCCGATCCGGCGCACGGCGGGCAGGGGCTGCCGTTCGTCCTCGCCAGCGCCGTCCACGAGCAGCTGACCAGCGCCAACATGGCGTTCAGCCTGGGCATGATGCTGAGCCAGGGGGCGATCGAGGCGCTCCAGGCGCATGCCGCCCCGGCGCTGCAGGCCGAGTATCTGACGCGGCTGGTCAGCGGCGAATGGATGGGCACGATGAACCTGACCGAGCCGCAGGCGGGGTCCGACGTCGGCGCGCTGCGCACCCGTGCCGAGCCGCACCCCGACGGCAGCTACCGTATCGCCGGCTCGAAGATCTACATCAGCTGGGGTGAGCACGATGTCGCGCCGAACATCGTCCACCTCGTCCTCGCCCGCCTGCCCGACGCGCCGCCTGGGACGAAGGGCATCTCGCTGTTCCTCTGCCCGAAGCTGCTGCCCGACGGCCGCCGCAACGACCTGCGCTGCGTCGGGCTCGAGCACAAGCTCGGCATCCACGCCTCGCCGACCTGCACGATGGCGTTCGGCGAGAACGGCGACTGCGTCGGCTATCTCGTCGGCGCCGAGGGCGCGGGGATGAAGGCGATGTTCACGATGATGAACCACGCCCGGATCGGCGTCGGCCTGCAGGGCGTCGCCATCGCCGAGCGCGCCTACCAGGGCGCGGTCGCCTATGCCCGCGACCGCGTCCAGTCGGCGCGCTTCGGCGCCGGCGGCGCGTCGGTCGCGATCATCGAGCATGCCGACGTGCGGCGCATGCTGATGACGATCCGCGCGACGACCGAGGCGGCGCGAGCGCTGACCTACTTCACCGCCGCCGCGGTCGACCGCGCGCACGCCGCGGGCGACGTCGCCGCCGCCGGCCGTGCCGACCTGCTGACGCCGGTGACCAAGGCGTGGGCGACCGACAGCGGCGTCGAGATGGCGAGCCTCGCCGTCCAGGTGTTCGGCGGCATGGGCTTCGTCGAGGAGACCGGCGCCGCGCAGCACCTGCGCGACGCCCGCATCGCCCCGATCTACGAAGGCACCAACGGCATCCAGGCGCTCGACCTCGTCGGCCGCAAGCTCGGCGCCGACGGCGGCAGCCACTGGCGCAGCCTGTTCGGCGACATCCGTCAGACGATCCGCGAGCTACCGCCGAAGGGCGACCTCGGGCTGCTGCGGCCGTATCTCGACGACGCGCTCGCCGCGCTCGAAACGGCGACGCTGTGGCTGACCGGCAACCGCGGCGAGGCGCCCGCCGATATCGCCGCCGGCGCGACGCCCTACCTGCGCATGTTCGCCGTCACCGTCGGCGGCTGGCTGCTGGCGAAACAGGCGGTCGCCGCGTCCGAGCGGCTCGCGGCGAACGACGGCGACGCCGCGTTCCTCAACGCCAAGATCGCCACCGCGCGTTTCTTCGCCGAACAGATGCTGCCGCCGGCGGCCGCCGCGCTCGGGCCGGTCACCCGCGGCGCCGAGCTGCTCTACGCCATCCCCGCCGACGCCTTCGCCGCGTGACTGCCGGGCACGACCACACTCACAACCACGCGCCCGATTTCGGCCGTGCCTTCGCCGTCGGCATCGCCATCAACCTCGTCTTCGTCGCGGTCGAGGCCGGCTACGGCATCGTCAGCAACTCGGTGGCGCTGCTCGCCGACGCCGGGCACAATCTGTCCGACGTCGCCGGGCTGGTCGCCGCCGGCATCGCCACCCTGCTGTCGCGGCGCGCGGCGAGCGCGCGCTTCACCTACGGCCTGCGCGGCTCGTCGATCCTGGCGGCGCTGTTCAACGCCGTGCTGCTGCTGCTCGTCGTCGGCGCGATCGCCTGGGAGGCGGTCCGCCGCTTCGGCGATCCCCAGCCGATCGACGAGGTGCCGGTGATGATCGTCGCCGCCGCCGGCATCGTCGTCAACGGCGTCACCGCGTGGCTGTTCGCCGGCGGCCGCGACCACGACATCAACATCCGCGGCGCCTTCCTCCACATGGTCGCCGACGCCGCGGTCTCGGCCGGGGTCGTCGTCGCCGGCGTCGTCGTCCTGTCGACCGGCTGGATGTGGATCGACCCGGTGACGAGCCTCGTCATCGCCGCGGTCATCGTCGCCGGCACCTGGGGTTTGCTGCGCGATTCGGTGACGCTGGCGCTGCAGGGCGTGCCGCCGGGCGTCGAGCTCGACGCGGTGACCGCACGGCTGGCGGCGCTGCCCGGCGTGGCGCACGTCCACCACGTCCATATCTGGCCGATGAGCACGACCGACACCGCGCTGACCGCGCACCTGCTCGTCCCCGCCGGCCATCCGGGGGATGCCTTTCTCGATTCGACCGCGGCGATGCTGCGGCACGACTTCGGCATCGGCCACGCGACCTTCCAGATCGAGCTCGACCCGGCGACGTGCGGCGAGGGCCGTCACATCTGATCCTCCCCCGTCAGGGGGAGGGGGACCGCGCAGCGGTGGAGGGGCGCCCTGACCGGGCACGACTCCGACCACTTACAACGTGAGGAACCTCGTATCCGGTCGTGCCGCCCCTCCACCACGCCAAGAGGCGCGGTCCCCCTCCTCCTGGCGGGGGAGGATTACGCCTCCTGCGGGGCGAACAGCTCGGCCGGCGACAGGCCGAGGCGGTCGATGCGGCGGCGGATGCGCGGCCAGTCGCGCTGGATAAAAGCGGTCCGTTCGGAAGCGAGCAGCGTCGCCGCGGCACCGGCCTCGCTGTACAGGCCGACACCCTTGCGCGCCGCGACAAGTCCGGCGCTGCGCAGTTCCTGATACGCCTTGGCGACCGTCAGCGGGTTGACGTCGAGCTCGGCGGCGAGCGCGCGGACCGATGGCAGCGGCGCGTCGATCCCGGTCCCGGCGTCGATGATCCGGGCGACGATCAGGTCGCGGATCTGCAGGTAGATCGGTCGGTCGCCTTGCCACATCACTGTGGTATCGCGCTATCACACCGCGCGGTCAACCGTCGGCGGCTACCACGCCAGCACGACATCCGCGATCGCCGGGCGCGGGCGCTCCTCGAGGTCGCGCGCCGGCGTGCCGATGAAGATGAAGCCGGCGATCTCGTCGCCCGGCCGGCCGAGGCCGGCGATCACCGTGTCGGCATAGGCCGCCCAGCCGGTCAGCCAGCTGGCGACGAAGCCCGCGGCCGACGCCGCCGCGCACAGCAGCCCGCACGCCGCGCCGACCGACAGCCGCTGCTCGACCTCGGGGATTTTGCTCGACCGGTCGACGCGGCCGAGGACGACGACGAGCGCCGGCGCGTGATAGGCGAAGCTACGGACCTCGTCGAGGTCGCGATCGCGCGCCTCGGGCCGGCCTTCGCGGTACGCCGCGGCGAGGAGCGCGGCGAACGCGTCGCGTCGGTCGGGACCGATGACGACGAAGCGCCACGGCGCGAGCTTGCCGTGGTCGGGCACGCGCGCGGCGACGGCGAGGATCGCGGCGAGCTCGTCCGCCGTCGGTCCCGGCGCGACGAGGTCGCGCGCCTTGCCCGAACGGCGGCTGGCGAGGAGCGACAGCGGCGTGGTGCGGTCGTTGAACATGCGCCTCAGCTAAGGGCTCGGGCACGGCGATGCAACCGGCCGCCGCCCGGCCCTTGCCGATGCCGCGCGCCTCGCTAGTGTAACCCGCGGGTCATATGCGGCCGCGCGATCAAGGGACTTCATGGCAAGCATCACGGCTCCGGCGTCGGACTGGTTCGGCCATCCGCGGCCGCTCGCGCGGCTGTTCGTCACCGAGGCGATGGAGCGCTTCGGCTATTACGGCCTGCGGGCGCTGCTGACGCTGTATCTCGCCGACCATTTCCTGTTCAGCGACCAGACGACGACCGGGCTCTACGGCGGCTTCACCGCGCTCGTCTATCTGACGCCGGTCGTCGGCGGGCTGGTCGCCGACCGCTATCTGGGCTCGAAGCAGGCGGTCAAGTTCGGTGCGGTCCTGATGAGCCTCGCCTATCTGACCCTGTGCTTCGGCGGCGAGGCGGCGCGGCCGTTCGCGACGATCGACGGCCAGCGCTACGAGGTCGTCGTCGACCGCGCCACCGCTGCGCGGCAGCAATATATCGTCGACGGCGCGACGCGGCTGGCGATCCGCGGCAACGACGACGGCACGGTGACGCTGACCGCGCCCGACGGCAGCGTCGCGCGGAGGGTGGCGAAGGGCGGCTTCGTCGCCGGCGGCGAGCGCGACCCGCGCTTCGTCACGATCATGCTGATCGGGCTGGCGACGCTGACCGTCGGAAACGGCTTCTTCAAGCCGAACATCTCGACGATGGTCGGCTCGCTCTATGCGACCGGCGACCGCCGCCGCGACGCCGGTTTCACCATCTTCTACATGGGCATCAACCTCGGCTCGCTCGCCTCGCAGCTGGCGTGCCCGTTCGTCGCCGAACGCTTCGGCTGGTGGGCGGGCTTCGCGCTGGCGGCGGTCGGCATGGCGGTGTCGTGGGCGCTGATCCAATTCGCCGGCCCCAGGCTCGCCGGCTACGGCGAGCCGCCCGCGGCCGCGCCCGCCCGGATTTGGCCGGTCTATGTCGGCGCGCTGCTCGCGGTGCCGCTGATCTGGTTCCTGTTCACCAACCTGATGGCCGTGCCCGTCGCGGTCGCCGGCACCGGCCTCGGCGGCTACCTGCTGGCGCTGCCGATCCTCGGCAAGGTCCTGTTCGCCACCTTCGTCGTCGCCGTCGTCGGCATCCCGCTGTGGTCGCTGTGCGCCGGCACCCGCGCCGAGTTCGAGATGATGCTCGCCGCGATCGTGCTGATCGTGTTCAACGTCGTCTTCTGGACGCTGTTCGAGCAGGCGGGGTCGTCGCTGACGCTGTTCGCCGACCGCAACACCGACCTGTCGGTCTTCGGGCTGTTCAGCATCTCGGCCGGGCAGACGCAGTTCTTCAACGCGCTGTTCATCGTCACGCTGGCGCCGGTGCTGGCCAAGCTCTGGGTGACGCTGGCGCGGCGCGGGATCGAGCCCGGCATCCCGGTCAAGTTCGGCGTCGCGCTGATCGGCGTCGGCGCCGGCTTCCTGTTCCTCGTGTGGGGCACGGGCTTCGCCGGGCCGGACTACAAGGTGGCGATCTGGTGGCTGGCGGGGCTCTATCTCGTCCACTCGCTGGCCGAGCTGTGCATCTCGCCGGTCGGCCTCAGCATGATCACCAAGCTGTCGATCGCGCGGATCGTCGGCATGATGATGGGGGTGTGGTTCCTGTCGATCTCGGTCGCGCAATATGTCGGCGGCGCGGTCGCGCAGGTCGCCAGCGTCGAGACCGTCGGCGGCCAGGTGACCAACCTCAAGGTCAGCCTCGACACCTATGCCGGCGTGTTCCAGACGATCGGGCTCGTCGCCGCGGGCATCGGGCTGGTCCTGCTCTGCGTCTCGCCGCTGCTCAAGCGGCTGATGCACGGCGTCGACTGATGGGGTACGCACGCGCATGAGCCGCATCCTGTTCGGCACCGACGGCATCCGCGGCCTGACCAACACCAGCCCGATGACGCCCGAGATGGCGATGCGCGTCGGCCAGGCGGCGGGCGCCAAGTTCCTCCGCGGCACGCACAAGCACCGCGTGCTGATCGGCAAGGATACGCGGCTGTCGGGCTATATGATCGAATCGGCGCTGACCGCGGGCTTCACCTCGGTCGGCATGGACGTCGTCCAGGTCGGGCCGATGCCGACGCCCGCGGTCGCGATGCTGACGCGGTCGATGCGCGCCGACCTCGGCGTCATGGTCTCGGCCAGCCACAACCCCTATGCCGACAACGGCATCAAGCTGTTCGGCCCCGACGGCTATAAACTGTCCGACGCCGACGAGCGCGAGATCGAATCGCTCGTCGCCGCCGCCCCCGTCCTCGCCGCGCCCGTCGGCATCGGCCGCGCCCGCCGCATCGACGACGCGCAGGGGCGCTACATCCACGCCGCCAAGTCGAGCGTCCCCGACCGGCTGCGGCTCGACGGCCTCAGAATCGTCGTCGATTGCGCCCACGGCGCCGCCTACAAGGTCGCGCCGATGGCGCTGTGGGAACTCGGCGCCGACGTCGTCCCGATCGGCGTCGAGCCCGACGGTTTCAACGTCAACGCCGCTGTCGGCTCGACCCACCCCGAGGCGATGCAGGAGCGCGTCGTCGCCAGCGGCGCGCAGATCGGCATCGCCCTCGACGGCGACGCCGACCGGCTGATCGTCGCCGACGAGAACGGCCGGCTGGTTGACGGCGACCAGCTGATGGCGCTGGTGGCGTCGAGCTGGGCGAAGGCCGGCCGGCTCATGGGCGGCGGGCTGGTGGCGACGGTGATGTCGAACCTCGGGCTCGAACGCTTCCTCGCCGGCCTCGGGCTGAACCTCGAACGCACCCAGGTCGGCGACCGCTACGTGCTCGAGGCGATGCGCGCGCGCGGCTGCAACATCGGCGGCGAACAGTCGGGGCACATCATCCTGTCGGACTATGCGACGACCGGCGACGGCCTCGTCGCGGCGCTGCAGATCCTCGCCATGCTGGTGACGACGGGCAAGCCGGCGTCCGAGCTGCTCCACCTGTTCGACCCGCTGCCGCAACTGCTCAAGAACGTCCGCTTCGCCGGCGGTGCCCCGCTCGACGCGACCGCGGTCAAGACCGTGATCGCCGCCGGCGAGGCGCGCCTCGACGGCCATGGCCGCCTGCTGATCCGCAAGTCGGGCACCGAACCGCTGATCCGCGTCATGGCCGAAGGCGAGGACATCGCGCTCGTCACCGAGATCGTCGACGAGATCTGCGCCGCGGTGACGGCGGCGGGATAGTGCCGGTCGTTCTCCGCTACAAAGCCTATCGGTTCTTCTTCTACGCGCACGAAGGGAACCCACGCGAACCGGTTCATGTTCACGTCCGCAGCGGCAACAGCGAAGCGAAATTCTGGCTGCGCCCGTTCGTCACCGTGGCGTACAACCATGGTGTGCCGCCGCGCGACATGCGTGATATCATCGCCGTCATCCAACGCGAGCGAGCGGTGCTGGAAAGGGCATAGCATGAGTATTTTCGCACCTAAGGCAGTCCGCTTCGACGACGACTGCTTCTGGGTCGACGTCGAGGACGGGCGGACGATCGGCGTGCCGTTCGCCTGGTTCCCGCGCCTGCTGGCGGCGACGCCCGCGCAGCGCCTCGACTACGAGCTCAGCCCGCTCGGCATCCACTGGGACGCGATCGACGAGGATATCCTCGTCGAGGCGCTGTTCCAGGGCTTCGGCGACAAGGCCCGCCGCGTCCCCGCGGTCGCGTGATCCCGCGCATCCTGATCGTCGCGGGCTCGGATTCGAGCGGCGGGGCCGGCCTTCAGGCGGACGTCAAGACGGTGACGATGCTCGGCGGCTATGCGGCGACGGCGGTGACCGCGGTGACGGTGCAGGACACGCGCGGCGTCAGCGCGATCCACTCCGTTCCGCCCGCGCTCGTCGCCGCGCAGGTGCGGAGCGTGCTCGGCGACATCGGCGCCGACGCGGTCAAGCTCGGCATGCTCGGTGATGCCGGCGTCGTCGCCGCGGTCGCCGACGCGCTGTACGACGTGACGGTGCCGGTCGTGGTCGATCCGGTGATGGTGGCGAAGGGCGGCGCGGCGCTGCTGACGGGCGATGCCGTCGCGGCGCTCGTCGCCCGGCTGCTGCCGCTGGCGGCG
>CAXUEV010000033.1:0-11082 GCA_964250105.1 uncultured Sphingomonadaceae bacterium | reverse complement strand
GGCCGGCACTGCCGTCATGCGCGTCGCCGGCGCGGCGCGCGCGCTGCTCGCCGCCGAGCGGTCGGCGCTCAATACCGTCCAGCACCTGACCGGCATCGCGACGCTGACGCGCGCCTATGTCGACGCGATCACCGGCACCGGCGCGGTGCTGCTCGACACGCGCAAGACGCTGCCCGGCCTGCGCCATCTCGAGAAATACGCGACGCGGATGGGCGGGGCGACCAACCACCGGCTGCGGCTCGACGACGGCGTGATGATCAAGGACAACCATATCGCCGTCGCCGGCGGCGTCGCGGCGGCGGTGCGCGCGGCGAAGGCCGCGGGCCTCGCCGGCATCGTCGTCGAGATCGACCGGATCGACCAGATCGAGCCCGCGCTTGCCGCCGGCGCCGACCGGCTGCTGCACGACAACATGGGCACCGACGTGCTGCGGAGCGCGGTCGCGCTGGTCGCCGGGCGCGTGCCGACCGAGGCCAGCGGCGGCGTCCGGCTCGATACCGTCCGCGCGCTGGCCGCGACCGGCGTCACCTTCATCTCGGTCGGACGGCTGACGCAGTCCGCCCCCGCCGCCGACCTCGGGCTCGACTATGCTTGAGCTGCTCGCCGCCGCGGCGATCGCCTGCGCCATCCCGCCTGGCCTCGCGCCGGCGCCGGTCAAGCCGGCGGAGGAGCGCCGCCTGCTGCCGGTGACCTCGCTCGTGCTCGCCTATTACTGGTGGCCGCAGGAGTGCCGGCGTGACGCAGCGGCGGGCACGCCCGGCTGCGCCGCGGGCTTCGGCTTCAAGGTCCACGGCCTGTGGCCCGACGCGGCGAACGGCACCTGGCCGCAGTATTGCGCCGCGCCGACGCCGATCAGCCGCCAGACGCTGCGGGCGAGTTATTGCATGACGCCGTCGCCGGCGCTGCTGCAGCACGAATGGGCCAAGCACGGCACCTGCGGCTGGCGGACTCCCGCCGCCTATTTCGCCCGCGCGCGGAAGATCGCCGACACGATCCGCCTGCCCGACGTCGACCGGCTGCCGGGGCTGACCGCCGGCGCGGTGCGCGACGCGATCGTCGCCGCCAATCCGCGCCTGCCGCGCACGAGCCTGTTCGTCGGCACCGACCGCAACCAGTGGCTGACCGAGGTCCGCGTCTGCCTGACGACCGCCTATGTCCCGGCACCATGTCCCGACGGCAAGATTGGCGTCGCCGACGACATGGACATCCGCGCGTGGCCGCGCGCTACGCCGGCGTCACCGTGACGACCGCGCTCGCCGGATGATGCCGGTCGAGATGGCGCTTGATCAGCCGCAGATTCATCGTGTTCGACTTGAAGAAGACGTCGAACACCGTGCCGAGCAGCGGCACCGCGCCGACCACCGTGTCGATGCCGACGTTGGCCGCCATTCGCGCCATCGTCCATTTCGACATGCCGAGGTTGCGCGCCTCCCACAGCAGGTACGACCCCATGATCCCGCCGACGACGCTGCCGGCGACTGGCAGCAGGTCGATGACCGGGTCGAGCCCGACGCGGAACCTGGTCCCGGGAACGACGAACAGACCTTCGAGCAGATGCTCGAGCGCGGTGATCCGCGTCCGCACCGACGCCGGATCGCGGCCGGTGCCGGGCAGCGCGCCGAGAGCGTCGAACGGTCGGAACGTGGCGGCCATCGGCATCCTTCGGCGGTTGTCCTACGACCGATGTGGCGTGCGTGGCCCAGGAATCAATGCGGCCGCCCGAGTCGATCGTCACGACCGCGCGGCACCGCGCTGGCCGGCATAGGCAACGGCCGGTCGCAGGATCGGGCCGCTTCGACCGGCAGTGCGACGCCGGGGCTTGCCCCGATTTTGCCACGATGGTTGAAAGCGGCGGGGCATGTGACGGAACGACAGAACCAGGGGTGCGGTAGAGCGGTGAAGTCCTCGCGCCATGACGCGCCGGGACAATCGGGGATCGAACGGTGATGCGGCTGGACGCTGCCTCGAACAGGCTCGCGACAAGCGCGCGCCGTTGTTTCCCGCAACATGTATTCGTCTGGCATCGCGCAAGCGGCGTCGCGACGATTACCATCAGGACGCGGACTCAGATCATGGCGATTGGTGGTGCGGCATTGCTCGTCGGTTGGCTCGGGATCGCGACGTCGACCCTGCTCGGCGGCCAGTCGCGCGATGTCGTGCAGAAGAATGCCGAGCTAGCGCGGCTGCAGGTCCAGCTGGCGGCGGTCAAGTCGGACACGTCGGCGCTGCAGGGCGTCGTCGCCGACCGCGCCGCGCAGATCGAGAAGCGCCAGCAGTTCCTCGCCGCGCTGCTGCTGCCGCGGCACGATCTCGGCAAGCTCGCGGCGATGCTGCCGCGGTCGGGCGACGTCGCCACCGCCGCCGGTCTCCTGCCCGCGCCGCATGCCGCGATGCTGGCACCGTTCGCCCGGCTCGAGACCGAGCAGCTCGCCTTCGTCGACAAGGCGACCACCGCCGCCGAGGCGCGGCTGCGTGACACCCAGTCGCTGGTCCGCCGGCTCGGGCTCGATCCCGACCGGCTGATGGCGCAGTCCGACATCGGCGACGGTATGACCGGCACCGGCGGCCCGTATATTCCGGTGCGCACGCCGGCTGACGCCGAGCCCAAGTTCCGTGGCCTGTTCCTCAGCTGGCGCAAGCTCCAGGCGCTCGAAGCGGCGCTGACCGTCATCCCGTCGTACGTGCCGGTGAAGAGCTACAGCTATACGTCGGGCTTCGGCGTCCGCTACGATCCGTTCACCGGCTTCAGCGCGATGCACGCCGGGATCGACATGGCGGGCGCGGCGGGCGAGCCGATCTACGCCGCGGCGAGCGGCATCGTCGTTTCCGCCGGCCGCTCGGGCGGCTACGGCAACCTCGTCGAGCTGGCGCACGGCCGCGGGCTGGCGACGCGCTACGGCCATCTGTCGGCGATCCTCGTCCGCCCTGGCGAACGCGTTCGCCAGGGCGAGGAGATCGGCCGTATGGGCTCGACCGGCCGCTCGACCGGCACCCACCTCCATTACGAAGTGCGGATCGACGGCCAGGCGGTCAACCCGCGTCCGTATCTCGACGCCTCGGACTATGTCCTCGCCGCGCAGGGCCAGGCCGACCCCGCCGCCGTCGGCCCGGTGCTCGCTTCGGCGAGCAACCAGACGGCGTTCTGACGCTATTCCACCGGCGCGTGCAGCATCGACAGCGGGTGCCACCGCGCGCGTTCGCTCGCGCGGCGCGCCTCGTGCAGCGCCGCCACCGTCAATCCCGGCTCGCCGAGGATCAGCCGCACCGGCGGCGCCGCCGCGGTGACCGCGGCGTATAGCGCCGCCGCGCCCGCGTCGGGATCGTCGCCGTCGCCCCAACCGGCATTGCCCGCCACCCGGCTCAGCGCCGCCATGTCGTAGTGCGGCGTGGGCGGGCTGATCGACATCGAGCGGGTGAAGTCGGTCGCGAACGGCCCCAGCTCGGCGAGCGTCACATGGATCCCGAGCGGCCTGAGTTCGGCGGCCATCGCCTCGCTCAGCCCGGCGAGGGCGAATTTCGACGCACAATAATAGGCCAGCGCCGGAAAGCCGATCTGTCCGGCGACCGACCCGATGTTGACGATCCGGCCCGCGCCCCGCGCCCGCATCCCGCCGAGCACGCCGCGGATCATCGCCAGTGCGCCGAAGTAATTCGTTTCCATCATCGCGCGCGCGACGTCGATCGGCACGTCCTCGACCGTGCCCATGCCGCCGAAGCCGGCGTTGTTGACGAGGACGTCGATGCGGCCGAAGCGCGCTGTCGCCATGGCGATCACGTCCTCGATCGCCGCGTCGTGCGTGACGTCGAGCGCCAAAGCCAGCGCGCGGTCGGCGTGCGGTGCGACGAGGTCGGCGATCGACTCGAGCCGGCGGGCGGTGACGACGACCGTTTCGCCACGAGCCAGAAGCAGCCGGGCGAGCGCGCGCCCGAAGCCGGTCGAGCAGCCGGTGACGAGCCAGACCATGCCGTCCATCTGGAAACCCTCCCGGTCTCGTGTCAGACGCGAGCACCCTCGCGTTTGTACAGGGCGAGCCCCTGCTCGATGAAGCGGTGGGTCGCCACGGCAATCTCGGCCGAACCGATTCCCGGCGGGAACAGCCATTCGCGGAACAGGACGGTCGCCGCGATCGAGCCGAACACGATGCGCACCGCGATCGCCGGATCGATGCCGGGGTCCCAGTCCGCCGCGGCGATATCGCGGCGCATCGCCGCCGCCGCCCGGCTGAAATAGGCGTCGAGGCTGTCGACGTCGCCGACCTGGGCGATGTCCTTCGCGTCGTAGTTGTGCGCGTTGATCAGCACGGCGAGCAGCTTGCGGTTTTCCTCGAGCAGCTTGATCAGCCCTTCGGCGTAGCCGAGCCGCTCGGGCGCATCGGGGAACTGGGCCGCGCCGAAATGTTCCGCGAGGAAACCCTGCAGATAGCGGTCGAACGGCTCGAACACCGCTTCGCGGAACAGGTTGGCCTTCGACTTGAAGTAGCGGTACAGCATGACCTCGCTCGTGCCCGCGCGTTCGGCGATCTCGCGCGTCTTGGCCCCGGCATAGCCCTGCTCCTCGAACGTCGCGCGCGCGGCCTTGATCAGGGCGCTGCGCACGACCGTGGTCGGACGACGGATCGTCTTCGGCGCTGGCTCCGCAGCCGTCATTCCCATCCGCGGGTCTCCTGTGCGACCATGCCGCCGATTCCGGTGCTTGCGCGCCGCCCTCAAGGTCTGTTAGCACACACTAAGCAGGGATGGGGAGGATAATGGATGCCGTATCGTTCGCGGCCCGTCGCTTCCGCCGTCCTGGTCGGCGAGGCAGGCTCGATGACGATGGCCTCGGTATGCGGTAAGCACGTGGAGACGCGATGATGTTGGATACGGTGGACATGGCTGCGGACGCGACGGGTGATTTCGACAAGGTTCCGTTCCGGGTGACCAACCCGGAGCTGATACCGACCGAGCGCTACTATGACCCCGCATTCTTCGAGCTCGAGCGGGAGCATCTCTGGCCGCACGTCTGGCAGATGGCGTGCCGCCTCGAGGAGATTCCGCGGGTCGGCGATTATACGGTCTACACGATCCTCGATAAGTCGGTCCTGATGATCCACACGAAGAACGGCGTGAAGGCGTTCAAGAACGCGTGCCGCCATCGCGGCGTCCGTCTCGCCAAAGGTCCGGGACATTGCGGGACGACCGGCCTCGTCTGCCCGTTCCACGGCTGGCGCTGGAACGCGGAGGGCGAGAACATCTACGTCTTCGGCCGCGAGGTGTTCAGCGATGAATTGCTCGAGCGCGCCGAGATCGATCTCGCGCCGATCCGCACCGAATATTGGGCCGGCTGCGCGTTCATCAACTTCGACGACGACGCGCCCGGCCTGCGCGAAAGCATCGGCCCCGTCGGCGACCGCATGGACGCGCGCCATGCCGACAAGCTGAAGATGGACTGGTGGTACGGCACCGTCCTGCCGACCAACTGGAAGCTCGCCAACGAAGCCTTCCAGGAAGGCTATCACACGATGCAGACGCATCCGCAGATCCATCTGCTCAGCCAGAACGCCAGCGCCGCCTATGGCCCCGGCATCGACGGCAAGGACCTCAACGTCGGCCTCACCGCGCGGCAGGCGGTCGATCTCCAGATCAAGTCGTTCAAGCGGTTGAGCTCGGGCATGGGCGGGATGATCCACGACACCGAGTTGGCGGTCATCGACCGCGTGCGCGACATCGAGCTGCCCGAAGCGACCGACAAGGCGCTCGAATTCTTCTACGGCACGCTGTGCCAGGAGATCACGAAGGACGCGCGCGAGCGCGGTGCGCCGATGTTCGACATCGCGAAGGTCGTCCAGGAGCAGCCCTTCTACCCGGTCGAATATGTCTTCCCGCACTTCTTCCTGCTGCCGTCGTTCGGCGCGATGTCGGGTTACCGCATCCGGCCGCTGACGCCCGAGACGTGCTTCTTCGAACTCTGGTCGCTCGTCATCCGTCCCGACGACGAGGCGTTCAACACGCCGACCGAGCCGACCATCCTCGCGCACGACTCGAGCGACTTCCCCGAGATTCCGCGCCAGGATTATTCGAACCTGCCGCGTCAGCAGCAGGGGCTCCACGACATCGACTTCATGCGCCTGGCGAAGGGCAAGGAAGGCCGCGGCAACAGCCATATCGGCGGCGAGGGCATGATCAGCAACTGCCACCGGCTGATCGACGGCTATATCGCCGGCGTCGCCCCGGAGAAGCTGGCCAAGGCGCAGGGCATCATCAACGCCGGCTTCGAAACGCCGATCTTCGACATCGGCTTCTAGCGGGATCGCGCGTCGATTGAACCCGCGGCCGATCCGGCCTACATCGGGCGGATGAGCACCCAGGTCCATCTGTCGCCCGCCGCCGCCGCGCGGGTCAGCGCGATCGCGGCGCGGCAGGGCAAGCCGGGGCTCAAGCTGCGCCTCGCGGTCGACGGCGGCGGCTGCGCCGGGTTCCAGTACAAGTTCGGGCTCGAGGCCGCCGCCGCCGCCGACGACCTCGCGGTCGAGACCGACGGCGTGACGCTGCTGGTCGATCCGGTCAGCCTGCCGTTCCTCGCCGGGGCAGAGGTCGACTATGTCGAGACGATGGGCGCCGCCGCGTTCAAGGTGAGCAACCCCAACGCCGCCAGCGGCTGCGGCTGCGGGTCGTCGTTCTCGGTCTAGCCGGCCGGGCCGGGTGAAGATCGCGACCTTCAACGTCAACGGCATCACCGCGCGCCTGCCGCGGCTGCTCGACTGGCTCGGCGAGGCGGCGCCCGACGTCGTCTGCCTCCAGGAGATCAAGAGCGTCGACGCCAACTTTCCCACCGCGGCGATCGCCGCCGCCGGCTATCACGCGCTGGTCCACGGCCAGAAGGGGTTCAACGGCGTCGCCATCCTGTCGCGCGAGCCCGCGGCGCTGACGCAGTGCGGGCTGCCCGGCGACGACGCCGACGACCATGCCCGCTACCTCGAGGCCGAGGTCGGCGGCGTCCGCGTCGCCTCGATCTACCTGCCCAACGGCAACCCGCGGCCCGGCCCGAAGTTCGACTATAAGCTGGCGTGGTTCGCCCGGCTCGCGGCGCATGCGCGCGGGCTGCTGGCGCTCGACCGCGCCGTCGTGCTGGCGGGCGACTATAACGTCTGCCCGACCGCCGAGGACGTGTTCAGCGAGGCGGCGATGGCGGCCGACGCGCTCGTCCAGCCCGAGACCCGCGCCGCCTTCCGCACCCTCTGCTTCCAGGGCTGGGCGGACGCGATCCGCTGCGTCCGGCCGACGGGCGCGGCGTTCACCTTCTGGGACTATCAGGCCGGCGCCTGGCCGCGCGACCTCGGGCTGCGCATCGACCATCTGCTGCTGTCGCCGCACGCCGCCGACCGCCTCGTCGACGCCGGCATCGACCGCGCCGTCCGCGCCGGCGAACGCGCGTCGGACCATGTGCCGGTGTGGGTCGAGCTGCGGGGCTAGGATCGTGGCGTGACGAACGGACGCCGACCGCGGACGCCCGGACGCGGTCAGCTCGATAACAGACGACTCCAAGCTGGACTCTGCGAACAACTCTCATTAGCAGCCCCCGGACGGGGGTATGAGAATGATTCGCAAACTTCTTCTGTCGACATCGCTCGCCTGCGCCGCGCCGGGGTGGGCGCAGGCGGCCGGGCCGGTCGACATCGCGATGAACGACGATCAGGACCGGACGATCGTCGTCACCGGGCAGCGCCCCGCGGCGGACGAGCAGGTGGCGATCAAGGGGCGGCTCGGCGTGCTGGGCGAGCTTTCCGCCTTCGACACGCCGTTCGCGCAATCGAGCTACACGGCGAAGCTGATCCAGGATCAGATGGCGCGCTCGATCTCGGATATCGCCGCGAACGATCCCGCGGTTCGCCCCGCCGGCAGCCGCTATGCCGAAAGCGAATCGCTCACCATCCGCGGCTTCGCGGTCTATGCCGGCAACGTGCTGTTCGACGGCCTGCCCGGTCTCGCCGACGACCGGCAGCCTTCGCTCGACGGCATCGAGCGGGTCGACATCTTCAAGGGTCCGAGCGCGCTGCTCAACAACGGCGCGCAGGATGTCGGCGGGACGATCAACTTCGTCCCCAAGCGCGCGGGCGACGCACCGCTGACCGAGCTGACGCTCGGCTACGACAGCGACCTCGAAGGCGAGGCGCATCTCGATCTCGGTCGCCGCTTCGGCGCCGGCCGTCGGCTCGGCGTCCGCGTCGGCCTCGGTGGCCGCTACGGCGACACGCCGCTCGACGGCATGACGGAGCGCGCCGCGATCGGCACGCTGGCGGTCGACTATAAGGGCGATCGCCTGCGCGCGTCGCTCGACGCCAACCTCCAGGATCGGCGGCTGCTCGGCTATCTGTCGGGCTTCGGCGTCGCCGCGGCCGACGCGAACGGCGACGCCTTCGCGATTCCCGATGCGCCCGACCCCCGCAACAATATCTTCGCCGGCGCGAACTCTTACCGCAAGTGGACCGGCGTCGCGCTGGGCCAAGTCGAGTATGACTTCGCGGACTGGCTGACGGGATTCGCGGCGTTGGGCTACCGGCGATCGGCGGAGCGCTACCTCGGTGCCTATTACCCGACGATCCTCGACGGTGCCGGCGACACCGGCGTCTTCAACATCCCCTATATTCGTCGCGGCGAAACCGAGAGCGGGCGCGTCGGGCTGCGGGCGAGCTTCGTCACCGGGCCGATCAGACACGGCGTGACGCTGTCGGGCGAAACCTATCGCGACCGCTCGCATGGCGGCGTCGCCTTCTACGATGCGCTGGCGACGAACATCTATCGTCCGGTGCCGCTCGGCTCGCAGGTCGTCGATTATCCGTTCCCGCCCGACGGCTATGTCAGCACCAGCCGGGCGACGAGCGGCGTCCTGGCCGACGTGATGACGGCGTTCGACGGACGCGTCACGCTGATCGCCGGCGCGCGCCGCCAGACATTGTTCGCCGGCAGCCGCGATCCGACCGGGTCGTCGCCGCCGTCGCGCTACGAGAAGACCAAGGTCACGCCCTCGCTGGCGCTGGCGGTGAAGCCGCTGGCGCGCCTGACGATCTACGGCAATTATATCCAGACGCTCCAGCAGGCGCCGAGCCCGCCCGCGGGCACCGTCAACGCCAGCGAAGTCTTCCCTCCGGCGGTCGCGAAACAATATGAGGCGGGGGCGAAATACGACTTCGCCCGGGGCGGGCTGACGGTCGCCGCCTTCGACATCCGCCAGCCGGTGGGCATCGTCACCGCGCAGCCCGACAACACGCTCGTCTTCTCGCTCGGTGGGCAGCAGCGCAACCGCGGTATCGAGCTTGGGCTGTTCGGCGAAGTCCTGCCCGGCCTTCGCCTGATCGGCGGGGCGTCGTTCATCGACGCCAAGCTGACGCGCACCCAGGACGGGGCGAACGACGGCAACACCGCGGTCGGCGTCCCCGCTACCCAGGTCAACATCGGCGCGGAATGGGACGTGCCGGGCCTTGCCGGGCTGACCCTGACCGGGCGGACGATCTACACCTCGCGCGAGTATTTCGATGCCGAAAACACGCGGACCATTCCTGCCTGGACACGCTTCGATGTCGGTGCGCGCTATGCCTTTCGCGTCGTGGACCACGCTGTAACGGCTCGTGTCAGTGTCGAGAACGTGGCGGACAGGGGTTACTGGTCGTCCGCGCTGCAAAGCTCCCTAGCGATCGGTGCGCCGCGCACGGTGCTGTTGTCCGTGACGACAGGCTTCTGATGAACGCGCTGCCCGCGTCCGTGCAGCCGGCGCGCCGGTTGTGGGTGGTCGTCCACCGCTGGGCGGGCTGTTCCTCGTCACGGCCCGCCTGCTCGGCCGACGCCGCGCCGGTCGTGCGCCGGCCGGCCTCGTGGCTGCGGAATAGGCCTCAGGCCAGCGGCCGCTCGAAGATGCGGTAGGTGCGCGTCACCTCGGCCTCGATGACATCGGCGATCGAGCGCATCGGGCCGTTGTCCTCGAGGATCCAGCCGATCTCGCCGCGCTTGGCACCGTAGTTGGCGACCGCGGTGCGGCGGATATATTCGATCATCTGGAAGACCATGATCGACGCCAGCCGCGTTCCCTGGAGCGACTTGCGCACGCCCATCAGCGGCACGCGGATGCGGCGCGTTTTCGGCTTGCGCAGCCGCCACAGCAGTTTCGCCCAGTTGAACGGGAACAGCCGGCCGCCGAGGTCGGCGGTGAACTCGTTGAGGTCGGGCAGCGAGATCAGGAAGGCGACCGGCTCGCCGTCGATCTCGGCGATGCGGATCATGTCCTCGTAGACGATCGGCTTCAATTTCTTGCCGACGTGCGCGACCTCGAGCGGGGTCAGCGGCACGAAGCCCCAGTTGTTCGACCAGGCGTCGTTCAATATGTCCATGATGATCGCCGCTTCCTCGGCGAAGCGCGACTTGTCGACCAGCCGGGTACGGACCTTGCCGCTCTTCTCGCTGGCGGCGACGATCTTCTGGACGATGTCGGGGAAGGGCTTGTCGATCTGCAGCTCGTAGGTGTGCAGGTCCTTGACGCCGACATAGCCGTGCGCCTCGATCAGCGCGCGGTAATAGGCGAGGTGGTGCCCCATCATCACCGTCGGCGGCCGGTCGAAGCCGTCGACGAGCAGCCCGGGCTCGTCCCAGATCGACAGGCTGAACGGCCCCATCGCGGTAGTCATGCCCTGGCTGCGCAGCCACGCCTCGGCGGTGTCGAGCAGCAGGCCCGCGACGGCGGGGTCGTCGATGCACTCGAACATGCCCCAGTGACCGACCCCCGCCCCCATGTGGCTGAGGACGAGGCTGTCGACCTGCGCCGAGATGCGGCCGACCGCGGTCGCGCCGCGGTACGCCAGCCACAGCTTGGCGCGGCCGTGGCCGAACCACGGGTTGGTGTCGATCCCGGCGATCAGCTCGAGCGCCTCGCCGCGGAGCGGCGGCACGAAGTTCGGGTCGCGCGCGTAGAGCGGGTAGACGATCTCGATGAAGCGCTTGCGGTCGGCCGCCGTCGTGACCTCGACGACGCGGAGCTCGCCCCCCATGCGGTTCAGGCGGCCTGCCGGTCGGCGCGGTCGCGCTGCCGCGGGTGGCCGGTGGCGACCCCGCCCG
>CAXUEV010000032.1:0-11084 GCA_964250105.1 uncultured Sphingomonadaceae bacterium | reverse complement strand
CATCGCCGCCGCCCAGTCGGGCAGCAGGTCGACCGCGGCGTCGCGCACGACGACCCCGAACGGCACCATCGCCAGGTTCGGCGTCGACCCCGACAGCAGCGCGCGGGCAACGTCGGCGGTCCGCGCGTCGTAACGCAGCTCGGGGCGCATGCCGACGAGGTAGCGGTCGATCGCGCGGCGGCTGCGCGGGATATCGCTCGCGCCGAGGCGTTCGGCGACGACCGCCGATTCGGCGCAGTAGCGGTCCTGGTCGGCGACCGAGAACGCCGGGTTGCGGTAGCGCAGATAGGCGCGGAGGAAGCTGTCGGTCTCGGCGGCATGGACCCACGTCAGCAGCCGCGGATCGCTCGCGGCATAGGCGGTGCCGTCGGGGAGGTGGCCGGTGACATGGTCGTGGATGCGGCGGACGCGGGCGATCAGCGCGTCCGCCTGCGCGGTCGAGCCGTAGGTCGTGCCGGCGATGAACTGCGCGGTGCGGCGCAGCCGGCCGAGCCGGTCGACGCGGAAGTTCGAATGGTCCCAGATGCCGGCGAGCGCGACCGGATGGAGCATCTGCACCAAGAGCGCGCTCGTCCCGCCGATCATCATCGCGGTGAAGTCGCCGTGGACCTGCCAGCTCGCCGACCCCGGCCCGAACAGCCCGGCGTCGCCGCGGTCGAGATCGATCGCGTCCGAGCCGGCGCCGACGAGCTTGTAGACCTGGCCGGCGATGGCACGGCGAATGTCTTCCATCGGATCCACCTCAGGCGATCGCGTCGTCGCGGCCGGGCGCGGTCACGGACCGATCCACAGCCGCAGCACGAAGCCGACCGCGGCGACCGCGGCGACGCCCGCCGCCCACAGCCCGGCGAACCACAGCAGCCGGCGGCTCAATGATAGCCCTCGTGGCCGACCTTGCCGCGGAACAGCCAATAGGCATAGCCGGTGTAGGCGAGGATGATCGGCACCATCACCGCGACGCCGACGAGCAGGAAGACCTGGCTCTTCGCCGGCGCCGCCGCCTGATAGATCGTCAGCTGGCCGGGAACGAGATACGGGAACATGCTGATGCCGAGCCCGATGAAGCACAGCAGGAAGATGCCGAGCGTCGCGAGGAACGGCACCAGCTCGGCCTTGCGCCCGAGCCCGCGGAAGAACACCAGCCCGAGGCCGACGACGAGCAGCGGCACCGGCGCGGTCAGGTAGATCCCCGGCGCGCGCAACCAGCGGCCGTAGTAGTCCGTCTTGAGGAACGGCGTCGCCGCGCTGACCGCGACGACCGCGACCAGCGTCGCGATGCCGAGCCACCGCGCCGCCCACGCCGCGCGCGCCTGGAGGTCGCCCTCGGCGCGCCAGATCAGCCAGCAGGCGCCGAGCAGGGCATAGCCGGCGACGACCGCGGTGCCGGTCAGCACGGTGAACGGGCTCAGCCAGTCCCACCAGCCGCCGCCGTAGCCGCGCCCGGTCATGGTGATGCCCTGGAGCACGGTGCCGAGCGTCAGCCCCTGGGCGAAGGCGGCGACGACCGACCCGCCGAAGAAGGCGAAATCCCACAACCACGGATAGCTCGTCCGGCCGCGGAACTCGAAGGCGACGCCGCGGAACACCAGCCCGAGCAGCATGGCGATGACCGGCGTGTAGACCGCGGGCATGATCACCGCATAGGCGAGCGGAAACGCCGCCAGCAGCCCGCCGCCGCCGAGGATCAGCCACGTCTCGTTGCCGTCCCACACCGGCGCGATCGAGTTCATCGCCGCATTGCGGTCGTTGCCCTTGGTCAGGAGCGGGAACAGGATGCCGATGCCGAGGTCGAAGCCGTCGAGCGCGACATAGGCGAACACGGCGAAGGCGATGATCCCCGCCCAGATCAGCGTCAGGTCGAGATCGGTGCCCATCTACTCGGCCGCGCCCATCGCCGGCGCGCCGTGGGTCTGCGGCGCCGGGGTCAGGCCGGCGGTGCGGGTGACCCCGCCGCTATCCTCGGGACCGCGCTCGCCGGGCTGCGGCGGGTTGGCCATCAGCCGCAGGATGAACAAAGTGCCCGCGCCGAAGACGAAGAAATAGACGACGATGAAGGCGACGAGCGACGCCGCCACCGCCGGTGCCTGCAGCGGCGACGCCGATTCGGCGGTCCGCAGCATGTGGTAGACGGTGAACGGCTGCCGCCCGACCTCGGTCGTCACCCAGCCGCAGAGCACGGCGACGAACCCCGCCGGCCCGAGCAGGACCGCGGCGCGGTGGAGCCACGGCCAGTCGTAGAGCCGCCCCCGCGCCCGCGCGACGAGGCTCCACAGGCCGAGGCCGAACATCGCCATGCCGATCGCGACCATGACGCGGAAGGTCCAGAAGACGATCGCGACCTGCGGCCAGTCGGCGCGCGGGACCTTGTCGAGCCCGGCCATCGGCGCGTCGGGATCGTGCGCGAGGATCAGCGAGCCGAGCTTGGGGATCTCGACCTTGTGGCGCATGACCCCCGCCGCCTGGTCGGGGATGCCGAAGAGGACCAGCGGCGCCCCGTCGGGGAACGAGGTGTAATGCCCCTCCATCGCCGCGATCTTGGCGGGCTGGTGGATGAGCGTGTTGAGCCCGTGCATGTCGCCGGCGGCGATCTGGAGGGGCGCGACGATCGCCGCCATCCACATCGCCATCGAGAACATGACCTTGGCGCCCTCGCTCGACTCCTGCCGGTCGCGACGCTCGCGCAGCAGATGCCACGCGCCGACCCCGCCGACGACGAACGCCGTCGTCAGATAGGCGGCGAGGACGGTGTGGACGAGCCGGTACGGCATGCTCGGGTTGAACACGATCGCCCACCAGTCGGCGGGGACGAACTGGCCTTGGCCGTTGATCGCGAAGCCCTGCGGCGTCTGCATCCACGAATTGACGACGATGATCCAGAACGCCGAGATGAAGGTGCCCGCGGCGACAGCGCAGGTGGCGGTGAAATGCAGCGGCTTGCCGACGCGCTCGAGCCCGAAGAGCATGACGCCGAGGAAGCCCGCTTCGAGGAAGAAGGCGGTGAGGACCTCGTAGGCCATCAGCGGGCCGACGACGGGGCCGGCCTTGTCGGAGAAGACCGCCCAGTTGGTCCCGAACTGGTAAGACATGACGATGCCTGAGACGACGCCCATGCCGAAGGTGATGGCGAAGATCTTGAGCCAATATTTGAACAGCTGGAGATAGACGTCGCGCCCGGTCTTCAACCACAGCGCCTCGAGCACCATCAGATAGCTCGCCAGCCCGATCGAGAAGGCCGGGAAGATGAAGTGGAACGAGATGGTGAACCCGAACTGGAAGCGGGCGAGGTCGATCGCAGAGGCGTCACCGAACATGGCGACGCTCTAGCACGTGGCGCCGGGCGTGCACCGCGCGGATGGTCGCACGCCCGGCGGGCAAGGGGTTACGCCTGTTCCTTCTCGGCGTTCGGCTGCGCCATGTCGCGGTGCGCCTTGGCCAGCGCCGGGTCGGGCAGGATGTTGGTCATCACCGCCTGGAGCTTGTTCTTCCACCCGGCGACGACATGGTCATCGTCGGCCATCAGCGCCTTGAAGCCCGCCTCCGCGACGGGTGCCGCGTCCATCTTCTCGCCCTGGCCGACCTTGGTGTCGTCCATGCCGGCGCGGTGGAAGAAGTCGGTGTCGGTCGCGCCCGGCATCAGAACGGTGACGACGACGCCGTCGTCCTTCAGCTCCTCGCGGATCGCCTCGCCCCAGCTGTTAAGAAACGCCTTCGAGCCGTTGTAAACCGACTGGAACGACCCCGGCATCAGCCCGGCGATCGAGCCGGTGATGAGGATGCGCCCCTGCCCGCGCGCCGCCATGTCCTTGGCGACATGCTTGACCAGATGGACCTGGCTGGCGACATTCAGCTGGATCAGGTCGAGCTCCGCGTGGAGGTCGGTCTCGGTGAAGCGGCCGCCGACGCCGACGCCGGCGTTCGCCGCCAGCGCGTCGAGCGGCCGGCCGAGGCCGCGGACGGCGTCGAGCAGGGCGTGGATGCCGTCGCGCTGGCGGAGGTCGGCGACCTGCGTCGTCACCGTCGCTCCCTCGCTACGCAACTGCGCCGCCGCCTGTTCGAGCCCGGCGGCATCCTCGGAATTGATGACGATGTCGAAGCCGTTCGAAGCGAACTGGCGCGCGAGCTCGAAGCCGATCCCGCTCGACGCGCCGGTGATCAGGGCAAGCTGCTTGGCAGATTGGGGATTCATGACGTGTCCGATCCTATGTCTGGCGGCCGCCCCCGAGCCTCTGAACCGGCGCCGTGCCGGTGCGTTCCCCCATCGGCGGCAATTTTCGCGCGCCGCGGGAGGATGAGCCGATGCGGCATGTCATGTCCGCCGTGCTGCTGCTGGCGACGCCGGCGCTCGCCGACGACCTGCGCACGCCGTGCTTCGACCGGCCCGGACGGCTGACGCCGCCGTGCATCGTCGATGCCGGGCATGTCGCGGTCGAGATCGGCGTCGCCGACTTCAGCCACGACCGTCGGGCCGCGGCAACCAGTGACACGCTGACGCTCGCCGACACGGTGGTGCGGCTCGGACTGACGTCGCATCTCGAGGCGATCGGCGCCTGGAGCCCATACGAGCGCATCGCCGTCCATCCCCGCAGCGACGCAACTTCTGTCGACCACGGCTCCGGCGACTTCAGCTTTGGACTCAAGCAATCCCTGCTTGCGCCTGACGGCCAAGGTGTATCGATCGCACTCCAGCCGTTCGCCAGCGTCGACCACGGCACATGGACCGAGGGGCTGATCGTGCCGGCATCGATCGCGCTGCCGCACGACGTCACACTCGGGCTGACCGGCGAGGTCGACCGCCTGCCCGGCGACCACGGCCATCACGCCGCCTATACCGGAATCGTCGGCCTAAGCCGGCAGTTCGGCGCGGTCACGCCCGGGGTCGAGCTTTACCTCAGCCGCGACGATGATCCGGGCGACCATGCGACCGACGCGACCGCCGATCTGTTCGTCGCCTACATTCCGCCGACGGCACCGACGCTGCAGTTCGACGGCGAGGTCGAGGTCGGGATCAGCCGGACCGCGCCCGATGTCGCAGTGTCGATCGGCGTGGCCAAACGATTCTGATCGCCCTTGTAGATCGGTAAAAAGGTCAGTATTATTGTCCTAAATAAATCGTGGGATGTGGATCATGGTTGCAGGCCTTCCGCCGGTGTCGCTCGACGACAAGTATCGCTTCACCGAAGGCCGCGTCTTCCTGTCGGGGACGCAGGCGCTGGTCCGGCTGCCGCTGGTCCAGCGCGCGCGCGACAAGGCGGCGGGGCTCAACACCGGCGGCTTCATCTCGGGCTATCGCGGGTCGCCGCTCGGCGGCTACGATCAGGAGCTGTGGCGCGCGAAAAAGCTGCTTGCCGAACAGAACATCGTCTTCCAACCTGGCGTAAACGAAGAACTCGGCGCGACCGCGGTCTGGGGTTCGCAGCATGTCGGGCTGCGCCCAGGGGCGACGGTCGACGGCGTCTTCGGCATCTGGTACGGCAAGGGCCCGGGGCTCGACCGGGCGATGGACGTGATCAAGCACGCCAATGCCGCCGGCACCACGCCGAACGGCGGCGTGCTGGCGATCGTCGGCGACGACCACGGCGCCAAGTCGTCGACCCTGCCGCACCAGTCGGATCATAATTTCCAGGCGGCGTTCGTCCCCTTCCTGTCGCCCGCGAGCGTCCACGAATTCGTCGAATACGGCCTGCTCGGCATCGCCATGTCGCGCTTCGCCGGCACCTGGGTCGGGTTCAAGGCGACCGCCGACACGGTCGAGACGTCGGCGACGCTCGACCTCGCCAGCGAGCATCGGACGATCGTCCTGCCGCCGTTCGAATTCCCCGCCGGCGGCGTCGGCATCCGCGGCAACGACATCTGGCGCGAGGAGGACACCCGCCTCCAGCGCTACAAGGGCTTCGCCGCGCTCGCCTTCGCCAAGGCCAACGGCATCGACCGCATCGTCTGGGACACGCCGAACCCGCGCTTCGGCATCGTCACCACCGGCAAGGCATTCGCCGACACGATGGAGGCGTTGAGCGAACTCGGCATCGACGCCGGCGTCGCCGCGCGGATCGGGCTGCGTGTCTACAAGGTCGGCATGCCGTGGCCGCTCGAGCCCGACGGCATCCGCGCCTTCGCCGAAGGCCTCGAGGAGGTGCTCGTCATCGAGGAGAAGCGCGAGTTCATCGAGCACCAGCTCCGCTGGCAGCTCTACAACTGGCGCGAGGCGGTACGGCCGCGCGTCGTCGGCAAGCACGACGAGAACGGCGACTGGCTGCTGTCGCCCGACAACGAGCTGACGCCCGGCACGATCGCACATGTCGTCGCCGCGCGCATCCAGCGCTACTACGACAGCGAAGCGATCCGCGGCCGGCTGGCGTTCTTCACCGACCAGGACGCCAAGTCGGCGGCCTACGAGGTGCCGATCAAGCGCACGCCGTATTTCTGTTCGGGCTGCCCGCACAACACCTCGACCAAGCCGCCCGAGGGTTCACGGGCACTTGCCGGCATCGGCTGCCACATCATGGCATTGTGGATGGACCGCGCCGAGACCTTCACCCAGATGGGCGGCGAGGGCGTGACGTGGGTCGGCGAGGCGCCGTTCACCACAGAGAATCATGTCTTCGCCAATCTCGGCGACGGCACCTATTTCCATTCGGGATTGCTGGCGATTCGCCAGTCGATCGCAGCGAAGGTCAACATCACCTACAAGATCCTGTTCAACGACGCCGTCGCCATGACCGGCGGCCAGACGCACGACGGCGAACTGAACGTGCCGATGATCGCCGCGCAGATGGTCGCCGAGAACGCCGTCAAGACCGTCGTCCTGACCGAGGACCTGTCGCGTTATCATGGAGTTGCGCTGCCGTCCTCGGTCCGCTTGCTCGACCGCTCGGCTCTGCCGGCGGTCCAGGACGAGATGGCGGCGACGCCCGGATGCACGATCATCATCTTCGACCAGACCTGCGCCGCCGAGAAGCGCCGCCGGCGCAAGCGCAAGACGATGGCCGACCCGGCGCAGCGCGTGTTCATCAACGCCGCGGTGTGCGAGGGCTGCGGCGACTGCTCGGTCCAGTCGAACTGCGTCTCGATCGAGCCGCTGGAAACCGAGTTCGGCCGCAAGCGCCGGATCAACCAGTCGAGCTGCAACAAGGACTATAGCTGCCTCAAGGGGTTCTGCCCGTCGTTCGTCACGGTGGAGGGGGCCGAGATCCGCAAGGCAAAGGCGAGCGGCGAGCTCGACATGCGCGGTGTGCCCGACCCTGCCCTGCCCGCCGCCGGCCACGGCTTCAACATCATGGTCACCGGCATCGGCGGCACCGGCGTGCTGACCGTGTCGGCGCTGCTCGGCACCGCCGGCTTCATCGAAGGACTGGCGGCGACCACCGCCGACATGGCGGGGATCGCGCAGAAGGGCGGCGCAGTCTATTCGCACGTCCGCCTCGCGGCAACGAACGACGACCTGACCAGCCCGCGGATCATCGCCGGCGGCGCCGACCTCGTCCTCGCTTGCGATGCGATCGTCGCCGCCGACAAGGCGTGCCAGACGCTGATGGTGCCGACGCGGACCGCGGTCGTCGCCAACGCCGACATCGCCCCGACGTCGGACTTCGTCCGCAACCGCGACATCGACTTCCGCTCGAAACGCGTTGAAAAGTCTATCCGCCAAGCGGCGAACCCGAACGCGACGAGCTTCATCGCCGCCGACCAGATCGCGACGACGCTGCTCGGCGACGCGATCGGCGCCAACATCCTGCTGATGGGCTATGCGTGGCAGCAGGGGCTCATCCCGCTGAGCCTCGCCAGCATCGACGGCGCGATCGACCTCAACGGCGTCGCCGTCGCGTTCAACAAGCGCGCCTTCGCGCTCGGGCGGCTGCTGGCGCATGCGCCGGCGACGGTCGAGGCGATGGTCGCGGCGGCGCGCGGACCGGTCGCCGAACCGCCGGCGACGACGCTGCCCGAACTGGTCGCGCGGCGCGTGGCCGACCTGACAGCGTATCAGGATGCGGCCTATGCCAGCAAGTTCAGCGACCTGGTAGCGCGGGTCGAGACGGCGGACGACGACCGGCTGACCGAGGCGGTGGCGCGGAGCGCGTACAAGCTGCTCGCGTACAAGGACGAGTATGAGATCGGGCGGCTATATAGCGACGGGCGCTTCAAGGCGGCGTTCGCGGCGCAGTTCGCCGGCGACGCCAAGCCGCGCGTGCAGCTGTCGCCGCCGATCTTCGCGCGGACCGATCCGGCGACCGGACGCCCGCGCAAATACAGCTTCGGCCCGTGGGTTTTCAAGCTGTTCGGCGTGCTGGCGAAGATGAAGCCGCTGCGCGGCACGGCGTTCGACCCGTTCGGCTACAGCGAGGAACGCCGCGCCGAGCGGGCGGCATTCGCCGACTATGCCGCCAAGGTCGAGCGGCTGCTCGCCGGGCTGACGCCCGACAACCGCGCGCTGGCCGCCGAGATCGCTGCCCTGCCGCTCGCCATCCGCGGCTTCGGCCCGGTCAAGGCGGCGGCGGCGGCTAGCGTCGCGGCCGAGGAGGCGACGCTCTGGGCACGCTGGCCGGGCGAGGCGGTGCGCGCGGCGGCTTGAGCGCCGACCGCAGCCCGGCGGGAGTCACTCACCCGTTTCGACGCGCGCCGCCTTGTCGTGGGCGAGCACGTCCTTGAGGCCGGGGCGAATATGGGCGCTGCCCTTCTCGGTCTCGTGCTTGGCGATCGCGGCGGTGATTGCGGCGCGGGTCTGTTCGCCGAACTTCGGCCGGTTGGCCTTGACCCACTCGTACGACGCGTCGCGGTTGCGGTTGAGCTGCTGGAAATGCGGCATCACGTAGCGCGCGATCATCTCGTAGCTGTTCTGCGTCGCGGTCCAGCTCGCCCAGTTGTGCGCGAACAGCAGGAACGCGCCGAAGCCGCCGCTCTCCTGCTGCAGCAGCTCGATCCGCGCGATGGCGTCGTCGGGCGTGCCGACCACCGCCGCCTCGCTCGCGAGATAGGCTTCGACCGGATCGCCGACGCCTTCGGGCACCAGCGGCAGGTTGGCGACGTCCTTGAAATAGGCGAGCCATTTGGCCATGCCGAACCGGACCTCGTCGAGCGCCTGCGCGCGCGTCTCGGCGATGTGCATCTGGCCGACCAGCCGCCAGCGCGCGCGGTCCATGACGTGGCCGTTGTCCGCAGCGACGCCCTCGGCGATCGCCCAGTTGGCGGCGAGCGCGTTGAACCCCGCCTTCGACGTCGCCTGGATCGACAACAGGCCGAGCCCGTGCCTGCCCGCCGCTCGCGCGCCCGACGGCGAGATCAGCGAGGCGACGGCGATCTCGACCGACGGCCGCGTCCACGGTGTCAGCTGGACGCGCGCCTCGTTGAGCGTGAACCAGTCGGTCCGCCGCGTCACCGTCTCGCCGGCGAGGAGCGGCACGAGCACGTCGAGCGCCTCCTCCATCCGGTCGCGCTGACGGGCGACGGGAATCCCCATCATGTGCGCGTCGGACGACAGCGCCCCCGGCCCGGCGCCGAACATCGCCCGCCCGCGCGTCATATGGTCGAGCTGCGCGATGCGATCGGCGAGCATCAGCGGATGGTGGTAAGGCAGCGACGACACGCCGGTGCCGAGGCGGATCGAGCGCGTCCGCTCGGCGGCGGCGGCGATGAACAGCTCGGGGCTGGCGATCGTCTCATAGCCCGCCGAATGATGCTCGCCGATCCACGCCTCGTCGTAGCCGAGCCGGTCGAGATGCTCGACCAGCGCCATGTCGCGGTGGAGGCAGAGCGACGGGTTCTCGTCGAGCGGGTGGTGCGGCGCGATGAACGCGCCGAAGCGCAGGCGCGGCGGCAGCGTCACGCCGTCTCGTGCCCGTATCCCGGCGGATAGGCCGACAGGTCGCCGGCATAGGCGATCCCGCCGGGCCAGAACTCGCTGCCGCTGATCTTCCTGAAATAATGCACCGTGCGCGCGAACGAGCCCGACTTCGACCGCGGCTGCATCGCGATGCCGCTCGGGCTGCGGCCAGTCGCGCGGAAACCGAAGTCGCGGATGGTGAAGGCGAGGTCGTCGGTCTGCTGCGCGGTCAGGATCAGCTGGTCGCCCGGGCAGTAGCTGCGCGGCTCGACCTGGACCGGCGACAGGGCGGCGCGCTTCATCGCGACATGGCCGGGGACGTTGGTCACCTCGGGGCAGTGGACGTTCTTGTACCATTCCATATATTCGTCGTAGCGGCCGGCGATATAGTTGCCGATCAGGACGCTGACGCCCGACAGCGGCTTGTCGCGCTGCCAATTGGCGCTGCCCTCCCAGTCGTCGGTGTAGATGCGGTAGGTGAACAGCCGCTCGGAGTCGTCCGTCTTGATCAGCCCGTCGTCGCGCGCGTCGGCGAGCAGCGGCCCGAGCGCGGGGATGTCGATCTCTGCCGTCTCGGTCGCGAAATCGTAGATGCTGCAGAATGTCCACGGCTGGGCGATGTCGACCATCACCTGCTCGGGCGTGACCTGGAAGCGGTCGGCGCCGCGATAGCCGCGCAGGCGCTGCAGCGCCTCGCGGTGCGGTCCGTCGAACCACGCGGCGTAATCGGCCTCCCGGCCTTCGGGCACGTTGTGCAGATGGATCGTGGCGTATAGCGCCATGCGCGTCGTCTCCCTTGCTGTGGCCCGGCAGCGCAACTTGCTATGGCGCGCGCGGTACGGCAATGACGAGCCGGCGCCGCGGCATCATATCGCCCGGATGCTACTTCGCCTTCAAGAATCACGGGAGCAGGGAGTGACGATGCGGACGCTGGTTTTCGGCGCGACCGGTTATGTCGGCCGGCATGTCGTCGCGCGGCTGGTGGCGGCGGGGCACGGCGTGACCGGCTTCGCCCGCGACGCCGCCGGCGCGGCGCTGGTCGAGGGCCTCGGCGCCACCGCCGTCACCGGCAGCCTCGACGACCTGCCCGCGACGCTGGCGCTGTTCGCCGATCACGATGCCGTCGTCTGGGCGGCGCAGCTGATGCTCGAGGACGAGCGGCGCTTCGTCGATGCCGCGCTCGATGCCCTCGCCGGCACGGGCAAGACCTTCGTCTTCACCGGCGGCACCAGCCTGATCTCCGAGCGGACCGACGGCGAGTGGAGCGAGA
>CAXUEV010000031.1:0-11134 GCA_964250105.1 uncultured Sphingomonadaceae bacterium | reverse complement strand
CTGCCCGCCGCCGAGGCGAGCCGCGTCGCGCGCGCCCGCGCCGCCGGCGAGCCGGTCTGACGCGCCTTGCGCCCAAAAACCGGGCAACTGCCCTGGGGCTAAGCAGTGGACCGGTGCGAAAATCGGCATTGCCCGTGCGAAATCGCTCGTAAGCTGGCTGGCACGGCCTATGCTAGGCGAGACCCGAGGGTGGGACTTGCGTGAAGAAAATCGAAGCCGTCATCAAGCCGTTCAAGCTCGACGAGGTCAAGGAGGCGCTGCACGAGGTCGGCGTCTCGGGCATCACCGTGACCGAGGCCAAGGGTTTCGGTCGCCAAAAGGGCCATACCGAATTGTATCGCGGCGCCGAATATGTCGTCGACTTCCTGCCCAAGGTCCGGCTCGAGGTCGTCGTCGACGACGACCAGGCCGACCGCGTCGTCGAGGCGATCGCCGGCGCGGCGCGCACCGGCCGCATCGGCGACGGCAAGATCTTCGTCTCGGCGATCGACCAGGCGGTCCGCATCCGCACCGGCGAGCGCGACAGCGACGCCATCTGACCTCCTCCGACCAGCAAAGGCATCAACGATGGCGAATAGCGCGTCCACCATCCTCGACATGATCAAGGAGAAGGAGATCGAGTGGGTCGACCTCCGCTTCACCGATCCCAAGGGCAAGTGGCAGCACCTGACGATGGTGTCGTCGGTGGTCGACGAGGACCAGCTGACCGACGGCTTCATGTTCGACGGCTCGTCGATCGACGGCTGGAAGGCGATCAACGAGTCGGACATGATCCTGATGCCCGACCTCGACGCGGTCTATGTCGACCCGTTCTCGGCGACGCCGATGCTGATCGTCGTCTGCGACATCGTCGAGCCGTCGACGGGGCAGCTCTATTCGCGCGACCCGCGCTCGACCGCCAAGCGCGGCGAGGCCTATCTGAAGTCGACCGGCATCGGCGACACCGTCTATGTCGGTCCCGAGGCCGAGTTCTTCGTCTTCGACGACGTTCGCTTCAAGCTCGGCTATAATGTCGGGAGCTACGAGCTCGACGACATTGAGCTGCCGACCAATACCGGCACCAAGTACGACGAAGGCAATATGGGGCACCGCCCGCGGGTCAAGGGTGGCTATTTCCCGGTCGCGCCGGTCGACAGCGCGGTCGACCTGCGCGCCGAGATGGTGTCGACGATGCTCGAGATGGGCCTGCCGTGCGACAAGCACCACCATGAGGTCGCCGCCGCGCAGCACGAGCTCGGGCTGACCTTCGGCACGCTGGTGACGACCGCCGACCGCATGCAGGTCTACAAGTACGTCGTCCACCAGGTGGCGCACGCCTACGGCAAGACGGCGACCTTCATGCCCAAGCCGATCAAGGACGACAACGGCTCGGGCATGCACACGCACCTGTCGATCTGGAACGGCGGCACGCCGCTGTTCGCCGGCGACGGCTATGCCGGCCTGTCGGAGCTGGCGCTGTACTTCATCGGCGGCATCATCCGCCACGCCAAGGCGTGCAACGCCTTCACCAACCCGTCGACCAACAGCTACAAGCGGCTGGTCCCGGGGTTCGAGGCGCCGGTGCTGCTCGCCTATTCGGCGCGCAACCGCTCGGCGTCGTGCCGCATTCCCTACGGCACCGGCAGCAAGGCCAAGCGCGTCGAGGTCCGCTTCCCCGACGCGATGGCGAATCCGTACCTGTGCTATACGGCGCTGCTGATGGCCGGGCTCGACGGCATCGAGAACAAGATCCACCCGGGCCAGCCGATGGACAAGAACCTCTACGACCTGCCGCCGCGCGAGCTGAAGAAGGTGCCGACGGTGTGCGGCTCGCTGCGCGAGGCGCTCGGCGCGCTCGATCGCAGCCGCGCCGTGTTCACCAAGGGCGGCGTCTTCACCGACGACCAGATCGATTCGTACATCGAACTCAAGATGCACGACGTCATGCGCCTCGAGACGACGCCGGCGCCGGTCGAGTTCGACATGTATTACAGCTACTGAGCGGCTGTTCGTAGTGGAGGATTGCCCTTGCAATCCTCCACTACGAACAGCCTCGCGAAGCGCACGGCCGGCGAGGCGGCGGAGCCTTTCTCCGCCGAATTCGTCCGACGACAGCGGCGGCTTTGCCGACCGCCCCTACCCGCCCTGCAACGGAAACCGCATCGCGACGTTGCCGCGCGCATATTGCCCGCCGTATCGTTCCATGATGCCGGCATCGTGCACGAAGCCGAGCTTCTCGTAGAGGTGGATCGCCGCTTCGCACCTGCTGTTGGTCAGCAGGTACAGCGTCTCGATCGGCATCCTCCGGGCGCGTTCGATGATGTTCGCCAGCAGGAACTCGCCCGCCTTGCGGCCGCGCGCCTGCTCCGTCACTCCCATCTTGGTCAGCTCGAAGGCGCCGGCCGACGTCCGGCGCAGGGCGCAGGTGCCGACGATGCCGAGCCCGGCGGCGGCGACGAACAGGATCGTCCCGCCGGGATCGATGATCCGTTCGCGCGGATGTTCGAGGACGTCGCGGTCCGTGGCTTCGAGGACGAACATCGACTCGATCCACGCGGCGTTGATCGCATGAAACTGCGCCGCCAGATCGTCGGAATATTCGACGATCGACAGGCCGGCCGGACCGCCGTCGAGGACATCCGCCGCGACGAGCCACTCCGCCGTCGGTCGTGTATCGGTGCGGTCCACCCGCGGGATCGTGTCGGTCACGCCGCCTCCTGTCCCACCTCCGTCAGCACCTCGAGCGGCACGTCCAACGCCGCCGCCAGCTTGCGCCAGGCGTCGATCGAGCCGCGCTTGCGGCCGCGCGCCATGTCGGAGATGTACGACACCGAGAGGCCGGTGCGCGCCTTCAGCTCGGCGAGCTTGACCTTGCGGTAGCCGATCGCCCCCGCGAGCATCGTCGGCGCGTCGAGCATGGCGAACGCGAGGTCGCCTTCGATCAACACCTCGGTGCCATTGTTCCGGCGCGCGTTGGCGGCCTCGGCCATGGCGATGTCCTCGGCGTCCTCCATGATCGCGATCAGACGGCGGTATTCGGACTCGGGGATGACGACGAGCCGTTCCGAGCCTTCGACGTCGATGAATTGATGCTTGCCCATGTCCGATCCCTCAATCGTAGATGCCGCCGCGCGGTCCGATGTCGTCGACGACCAGCGTGTCGCCCTCGACGTGGAAGATTACGCGCATGTCGCCGACCCGCAGCCGGCTTTCGACCTGCCCGGTAAGCCGGGTGACGTTGTTCGCCAGCGACGACGGGTCGGCCGCGAACTGGTCGATCTTCGCTCGCAGCTTGGCCCGCTGCGGATAGCGCGAAAGGGCCCGCAACGCCGTCGCCGTGAGGAAGACCTTCACCGAGACCTAATACGCTATTGGCGTAATCGACGCAAGTCTCAGATCAACCCCGCCAGCGGCGAGCTCGGATCGGCGTACCGCCGCCGCCCCATCCGCCCGGCGCCGTAGGCCAGCCGCCCGGCTTCGACCGCGAGCTTCATCGCGCGCGCCATCGCCACCGGGTCCTTCGCCTCGGCGATGGCGGTGTTCATCAGCACGCCGTCGCAGCCGAGCTCCATCGCGATCGCGGCGTCCGACGCGGTGCCGACACCGGCGTCGACGAGCACCGGCACCTTCGCGCCTTCGACGATCAGGCGGATCATCACCGGGTTCTGCAGGCCGAGCCCCGAGCCGATCGGCGCGCCGAGCGGCATGATCGCGCACGCGCCAAGATCCTCGAGCTTGCGCGCCGCGATCGGGTCGTCGGCGCAATACACCATGACGTCGAAGCCGTCCTTGACGAGGATCTCGGTCGCCCGCAGCGTCTCGGCCATGTCGGGGTAGAGCGTCCGCGCCTCGCCGAGCACCTCCAACTTTACAAGGTTCCAGCCGCCCGCCTCGCGCGCCAGCCGCAGCGTCCGCACCGCCTCGTCGCCGGTGAAGCAGCCGGCGGTGTTGGGCAGATAGGTGATCTTCCGCGGGTCGATGAAGTCGGTCAGCATCGGCTTGCCGGCGTCGGTGACGTTGACCCGGCGGACGGCGACGGTGACGATCTCGGCCCCGGCGGCGGCGACCGCGGCGGCGTTCTGGGCATAGTCGCGGTACTTGCCGGTGCCGACGATTAGCCGCGAGGTGAAGCGCCGCCCGGCGACGGTCCAGCCGTCCGCCGGGGGCACCGCCGCCTCGCCGCCGCCAACAAAGTGGACGACCTCCAAGCGGTCGCCCGCCGCCAGCGCCTGCGCACCGAAGGTCGAGCGCGGCACGATCTCGAGGTTGCGCTCGACCGCGACCTTGGTCGGGTCGAGGCCGAGCTCGGCGAGCAGCGCGGCGATCGTCGCGCCCGCCCCGACGCTGCGGCGGTCACCATTGAGGGTGATGTCGAGGAGGTCGGGCGCGGTCATGGCGTTCCAGCTAGGCAGTCGGATGGACGATCCATATAAGCGGGCGCGTGAGCGATGCCAGCAACCTCGTCTTCGTCCTCAACGGGCCGAACCTCAACCTGCTCGGCACGCGCGAGCCCGAGGTCTATGGCCGCGACACGCTCGACGACATCGGCCGTATGCTCGAGGACCGTGCGGCGGCACTCGGGCTGGCGATCGACCTGCGCCAGTCGAACCACGAGGGCCATCTGATCGACTGGCTGCACGAGGCCGGCAGCCGGCGGGCGCGCGCGGTGATCCTCAACGCGGGCGCGCTGACGCACAGCTCGGTCGCGCTCCACGATGCGGTCAAGGCGATCGCGGTGCCGGTCATCGAGGTCCATCTGTCGAATCCGCAGGCGCGCGAGGCATTCCGCCAGACGAGCTGGATCGCCCCCGTGGCGCGCGCGGTGATCGCCGGACTCGGGCCGCTCGGCTATGCCCTCGCGCTGGACGCCGCCGCGACCTTCTGACACTGAAGCGACGCGATCGCCCCGAAGGGACATGATGACGACGACCGAGGGACCGATGCGGGTCGACACCGCGCTGGTGCGCGAACTCGCCGAACTGCTCGATTCGACGCGCCTGACCGAGATCGAGGTCCAGGACGGCGAGCGGCGTATCCGCGTCGTGCGCCAGGCGGCGGTACCGGTCCTGGCCGCCGGATCGGCACCCAGCGTGGCGGCTCCGGTCGAGACGCCGCCGGCCGATCCCGGCGTACGCGACTATCGCCAGCACCCCGGGCTGGTCCGCTCGCCGATCGTCGGCACCGCCTACCTGACCCCCGACCCCGCCAGCCCGCCCTATGTCACGGTCGGCGCGGCGGTCAAGGCGGGGCAGACGCTGCTGATCATCGAGGCGATGAAGGTGATGAACCCGATCACCGCGCCGGCGGCGGGCACGGTCGTGCAGGTGCTCGTCGCCAACGAACAGCCGGTCGAATACGACGAGCCGCTGATCGTGATCGAATAGGATCGCGGCGCCCATGTTCAAGAAGATCCTGATCGCCAACCGCGGCGAGATCGCGCTGCGCATCCACCGCGCCGCGCACGAGATGGGCATAAGGACGGTCGCGGTCCATTCGACCGCCGACGCCGACGCGATGCACGTCCGGCTGGCCGACGAGGCGATCTGCATCGGCCCACCGAGCGCCACCGACTCGTACCTGAACGTGCCCAACATCATCTCGGCGGCCGAACTGGCGCAGGCCGATGCGATCCATCCGGGCTACGGCTTCCTGTCGGAGAACGCGCGCTTCGCCGACATCGTCGAGGAGCATAATATCGTCTGGATCGGCCCGGCCCCCGACCATATCCGCCGGATGGGCGACAAGGTCGAAGCCAAGCGGACCGCCGCCGCGCTCGGCCTGCCGCTGGTGCCGGGCTCCGACGGCCCGGTCGCCGATGCCGCCGAAGGCGTCGCGGTCGCCGACCGGATCGGCTATCCGGTGCTGGTCAAGGCGGCGTCGGGCGGCGGCGGCCGCGGCATGAAGGTCATCCCCGACGCCGCCTCGCTGGCGCCGCTGATGGCGCAGGCGCGGGCCGAGGCCAAGGCGGCGTTCGGCGACGACACGGTCTATATCGAGAAATACCTGTCCGAACCGCGCCACATCGAGTTCCAGGTATTCGGCGACGGCCAGGGCGGCGCGGTCCACCTCGGCGAGCGCGACTGTTCGCTCCAGCGCCGCCACCAGAAGGTGCTGGAAGAAGCCCCGTCCCCAGCGCTGTCGACCACCGAGCGCGACGCGATGGGCGAGACCGTCCGCGCGGCGGTGGCAAGGCTCGGCTATCGCGGCGCCGGCACGATGGAGTTCCTCTACGAAGACGGGAAATTCTACTTCATCGAGATGAACACCCGGCTCCAGGTCGAGCACCCGATCACCGAGGCGATCACCGGGCTCGACCTCGTCCGCGAGCAGATCCGCGTCGCCAGCGGCCTGCCGCTGTCGGTGACGCAGGCGCAGGTCCGCTTCGCCGGCCACGCCATCGAGTGCCGGATCAACGCCGAGGATCCGGCGACCTTCGTCCCCGCGCCCGGCCGCGTCACCGACTATCACGCGCCGGGCGGACTCAACGTCCGCGTCGACAGCGCGCTCTACGCCGGCTACCGCATCCCGCCTTATTACGACAGCCTGATCGCCAAGCTGATCGTCTACGGCGCCGACCGCGAGGAATGCCGGATGCGGCTGCGGCGCGCGCTCGGCGAGTATGTCATCCAGGGCGTCAAGACGACGATCCCGCTCCACCAGGCGCTCGTCGACGATCCCGACTTCATCGCCGGCGACTATTCGATCAAGTGGCTCGAACGCTGGCTGGCGGCGGCGGCGTGACGTCGTAAGCGATGTCGAGGCCGGCGAGCGTGTCGGCCGCGCGCCACTGGCCGAGAATGTCGAAGAAGGCGATCGCCCCACCGCCGTACGAGTCGTTGAGCGCGGTGGCCGGCGTGTCCTTGCCCTCCTGGTTATAGTAGCTCGGCGGGCAGGAGTCGAAGAAGGCCCGCCGCGGCCCGCGCTTGGCGATGATCTCGGCGACCCAGCCGTCCTCCGCCTGCGGCGTCGGCTCGACCGAGCGGATGCCGGCCTCGAGGCAGCGGGCGATGACATAGCCGAGATGCGTCGCGCGCTCGTCGGCCATGTGCGTGTAGTTGGCGGTGATGCCGGTCTGGGCGAAGCCGAGGATGAACAGGTTGGGAAAGCCCCGGCTCTGCATCCCGTGGAGTGTCCGGGTGCCCTCGCTCCAGCGCTCGCTTAGCGTCACCCCGTCGCGTCCGCGGATCTCGAAGCCGATCTGGCCGGCATAGGCGGTGAGGAACTCGAACCCCGTGGCGTAGACCAGGCAGTCGAGCGGATAGTCCTTGCCGGCGACGACGACGCCGGCCGGCGTGATGCGCTCGACGCCGCGGCCGCCGGTATCGACCAGCGTCACGTTGCTCCGGTTGAAGCATTGCAGATACTGGTCGTTGAAGCACGGCCGCTTGCACAGATAGTTATAGTAGGGCTTGAGCGCCGCTGCGGTCGCGGGATCGGCGACGATCGCGTCGATCCGCTGCCGCGACGTCTCCATCTTGGCGAACTGCGCGAGCTGCATGCGCGCAGGGTCGGGCGGCGCGCCGTCGCCGCCGGGGTTGCCGAGGATCGCCGTCCAGCCGTCGGCGACGAGATCCTCCGCTTCCGGCAGGCCGCTGACGATGTTATTGAAATTGTCCATCCGCCGCCGCTGCCAGCCGGGTGCCTGGCTGCTCGCCCAGGCGGGATCGGTGGCGCGGTTGTCGCGCGCATCGACCGACGACGGCGTGCGCTGGAAGACGTAGAGATGCGCCGCGCTCTCGGCGAGGAACGGGATGCACTGGACCGCGGTCGCCCCGGTGCCGATGACGCCGACCCGCTTGTCGGCCAGCTTGTCGAGGCCGCCGCGTTCGTCGCCGCCGGTATAGCCATAGTCCCAGCGGCTCGTGTGGAAGCTGTGCCCGGCGAAAGTCTCGATGCCGGGGATGCCCGGCAGCTTGGGCTGGCTGAGGAAGCCGCCGGCGGCGACGACGAAGCGCGCGGCGATGCGGTCGCCGCGGTCGGTCGCGGCGATCCAGCGCGCGGCATCCTCGTCCCAGCGCAGGTCGGCGACCGTCGTCTGGAACAGCGCGGCGCGATAGAGATCGTAATGCTCGCCGATCCGCCGGCAATGCGCGTAGATCTCGGGTGCACGCGCGTATTTCTCGGTCGGGACATAGCCCAGCTCCTCGAGCAGCGGCATGTAGATGTACGATTCGATGTCGCACGCCGCGCCCGGATAGCGGTTCCAGTACCAGGTGCCGCCGAAGTCGCCTGCCTTCTCGACGATGCGGATGTCGTTAAGGCCGCGCGCGCGCAGCCGGCCGGCGGTGAGCAGGCCGGCGAAGCCGCCGCCGATCACCAGCACGTCGACCCGCTCGTCGACGGCTTCGCGGGTGAAGCCCGGCGCGACATGCGGATCGTCGGCGAAATGCGCGAAGCGACCCGAGAGCGGCTGGTACTGGGCATTGCCGTCCGACCGCAGCCGCTTCGCCCGCTCCTCGGCGTATCTGCGGCGCAGCGCCTCGGCATCGATCGCTATGGGGTCGGCTGCCATTTCGCCTCGCTCGCTTGGATCTCAGGACACGATGTCGCGACTGTCGGCGCCGCGCGTCACCCGGTGCCGGATCTGGCGCAGGCCCAGGCTGACGAGGATCGCGACGATCGGGATCGCCACGCCCATGGCCACCGTCGGCCGGATATGGACGCCGAGCGCTTCGATCGCCTCCGCCGCATGCCCGACCAGTCCGACGATATAATAGGTCATCGCCGCCACCGAGAGGCCCTCCACGGTCTGCTGCAGGCGGATCTGCAGCTGCGCGCGGCGGTCCATCGACTCGAGCAGCGCCCGGCTTTGCCGCTCGCTCGACAGGTCGACCCGCGTCGACAGCAGCTCGGTCGTCTGCGCCACCCGCACCGACAGCGCCTCCTGGCGGGCGACGACCGAGCGGCAGGTGTTCATCGCCGGTGCGAGGCGGCGTTCGGTGAATTCGCGGAAGGTCTGCAGGCCCTCGATCCGCTCCTCGCGGAGTTCGCGCGTCCGGCGCTGGACAAGGTCGTAGTACGAGGCCGCCGCGCCGAAGCGGAACAGCGTCTCCGACTGGCGGCTCTCGACCTGCGCCGCGAGCCTCGTCAGCCGTTCGAGCAAGGCGGGCTCGTCGTGCTCGCCGGCCTTGACGAGCGACGCGGTGATGCCGGCCAGTTCCTGCTCGTTCGCGTTGAGGCCGGGGATGAGCTTGCGCGCGGCGGGCAGGGCGAGCAGCGCCAGCATCCGGTAGGTGTCGAGTTCGAGCAGCCGCTGGAGCGCGCGCCCGGTCTGCCCCGGCGTCATGCTGTGGTCGATCATCAGCAGCCGGCCGAAGCCGTCGTCGCGGATGCGGAGGTCGGTGAACGCGCTCCCCGCACCCCCGGCGACGAGCGCCCCGAGCAGATCGTCGCGGACGAACATGCCGTCCGCCAGCGCCGTCGGATCGGGCGGCCACGTCTCGCCGGCGACGATCGCCACATGCGTCGCGACCATCAGCTGGCCCGGCAGGCCCGCGATCCAGTCCGCCGGAACCGCGGCGATCGCCGGCTCGGCGAACGGATCGGCAGCGCCGTCGCGGCCGAGCCCGGGCAGGATGAAGTTGAAGCGGACGAACTCCGAATGCCGTTCGGCCTTGAGCCGGAGCTGGCCGAGATCGGCGCTGAAATGGGCGGACTCGGCACCCGGCGGCGCCACGCCATAGTCGCGCGACAGGGCGGCGAGCTTCGCCCATGCCTCCTGCCGCTGCGCCTGATCGGCGAGCAGCGCCAGGTACGACACCCGCACCGGCACCGTCAGCCGTTCGGGCGGACGCGCGTGCACCTCGTCGTTCAGCTCGAAGCGCAGCGGATGATTGCCGGGGAGCGTGAGCGTGCCGGCCGGTCGCCCGGCGATGCCGTCGGCGGTGCCGATCGCGGGCCTAGAAATCGGCAAATCGATCCTCCTTCCCGCGCCGCCATGACCTTACGGCGGCGTGACCATAGCCGCGATCGGCGCGTCTGATAAACGCCAAGTTCGCGGTGTCGATCGTCGGGGCCGAACGATCGCCGGCGTGCCGGCTTCCGCTGCCGGGTGCCCGCTGTTAACGGCGACCGACGCGCGTCATTCTCGGGAACAGGTCATGCAGCTTACGGAGCTTCGTGCGCGGCTGAAGATACCGGTGATCGCGGCGCCGATGCTGCTGGTGTCCAATCCCGATCTGGTGATCGCCACCTGCCGCGCCGGCGCGATCGGCACGTTTCCGTCGCTCAACCAGCGCAGCGGCGACGGCTTCGAGGCGTGGCTCGATCGCATCGAGGCGGCGCTGGGGCCGGGCGACGCGCCGTTCGGCGTCAACCTCATCGTCGGCAGGGTCAACGACCGGCTGGCGGGCGACCTCGCCGTCGTCGTCCGCCACGCGGTGCCGCTCGTCATCACCTCGTTCGGCGCCGACCGCGACGTCGTCGCCGCGATCCACGGCTACGGCGGGTTCGTCTTCCACGATGTCGCCTCGCCCCGTCATATCGAGGTCGCCGCCGCCGCCGGCGTCGACGGGCTGATCCTCCTGACGGCGGGCGCCGGCGGCCACACCGGCTGGCACAATCCGTTCGCGATGCTGAACGAGGCACGCGCCCGCTTCGGCGGCGCGCTGATCCTCGCCGGCGCGCTGTCGACCGGGCGTGATGTCGCCGGCGCGATCACCGCCGGCGCCGACTTCGCCTATATGGGCACGCGCTTCATCGCCACCCGCGAGGCGAACGTCGATCCCGACTATCAGCGGATGATCGTCGACGGCTCGGCGGCCGACGTGACCGTGACGCGCGGGCTGAGCGGCACCGCGGCGAGCTTCCTCGACGCCTCGATGCGGCGGTACGGGCTCGTGCCCGAGGCGATGGCCGCCGCGACCGAGGTCGTACGGTCGGGTCCCGATGGACAGATGCTCAAGCCCTGGGCCGAAATCTGGTCGGCGGGACAGGGGATCGGCAGCATCGCCGACGTGCCCGGTGCCGGCGAACTCGTCGAGCGGCTCGCAGCCGACTATGCCGCGGCGCTTCGGGCGGTCCGCTGAGGCTCAGCCACGATTGTGGAAGGCCGCGATCGCGCCGGCCACGTCGGGATCGGCCGCGTTCGCGAGCGCGTGGTGCTTCTCGAGGCGCAGCGCCTCGGCGAGGCCGAGCGCGGCGCCCTCGCGCACCG
>CAXUEV010000030.1:0-11312 GCA_964250105.1 uncultured Sphingomonadaceae bacterium | reverse complement strand
CGCGCCGGGCCCCGCCGAACGCCGCGTCGAAGCCGTATTTGTCGAGCGCCTGCTTGAGCCCCTCGGTCTTCCACATGTCGGTGTGCAGCGAGCCATGATCGAACGGATTGATGCCGCGCTGCGCCGCCTCGGGATTTTGATAGACGAGCAGTTCCATGCCGGCGTCGCGGGCGGCCTTGTCGCGCAGTTCGTACATCGCCTTGAACTTCCACGTCGTGTCGACGTGGAGCAGCGGGAACGGCGGCGGGCTCGGATAGAAGGCCTTGCGCGCGAGGTGCAGCATCACGGCCGAATCCTTGCCGACCGAATACAGCATCACCGGCCGCTCAGCCTCAGCCATGACCTCGCGCATGATGTGGATCGATTCCGCCTCGAGGCGCTGGAGATGCGTCAGGGTGAGCGTCGCGGAAGCCATTGTTCGTCCTTGTCCTGATTTCCGATATCTATCGCCGCGCGCCGATTCTATCGTCTCCCATATGGGAGTTATGCCATCGCCCCGCCGTTAAGCGTCCACGACGAGACCGACCTGCTGACGGTGCTCCACGAGGGCGCGCTCGAGGACCCGCTATGGGCGACTTTCCTGGCGCGCCTGCGCCGCCGCACCGCCGCCGACTATGCGTCGATCCTGTTCCGTCGCACCGGAGCGCCGCTCGATCGTACCGTCGAACAAGGCGTCGGCTTGGTGGCTCAACCGATGGCGGCGCTCTATCGCGCCGCGCCGTCCCTCTTTCACGCGCTGCGCCCAGGGCGGGTCTATGATCGGGTCGAGTTGCTGAACGCCGATAATCTGGATCACGACGCGTGTCGTCGCCTGTATCTCGATCATGCTGCGCTCGCGTATCTCCGCCTGATGCGGATTCGCGAGCCCGGCAGGTCGAACGCCTGGCTCGTCCTCGGGCGGGCGAAAGCCGATTTCTCGGCAGCGACGGGATCGCTGCTCGGCGCGCTCGGCACGCATCTGGCGATCTCGCTCCGCCTGTTCGAGGCGATCGAGCGTCAGCGGACGAGCGTGTTCGTCGCGTCGGTCGTCCTCCGGCGCCTCGGCCTCGGCTGGCTGACCGTCGATGCCGGCGGACGCGTGGTCGATCACGACGATCATTCGAGCCGGGCGCTGATCCGGCGCACGCTGCCGCAGGACGGCGTCGGCGGGCCGGCAGCCGACGCAATCGCCGCGTTCCTCCACCGGTCCGACGGCCGGCCGCACGTCGTCCGCCTGTCGGCGCAGCCGCGAATCGATATATTGATCGTCCGCCTGCCACCCGAGGTGGCGTCGGGGTCTGCCGTCGCCGCGGTCTATGTCGACGCCGCGGAAAACCATGAGCCGTCGACCAGCGAAGCGCGCAGCGAGGCGCTACAAGCGCTGTTCGCACTGTCGCGCCGCGAAGCGCAGCTGGCGGATGCGATCAGCCGCGGCGAGGCGATCGCCGTCGCCGCGGCGCGGATCGGCATCACCGAGCAGACCGCGCGCAACTATTCGAAGCGGATCTATGCCAAGACGGCGACATCAGGGCAGACGGACCTGACCCGGCTCGTCCTCACCGGCCTCGCTGGCCTCGCATGATCAGGCGGCGAGGCGCATAAGCCGTCCGGGCCGGGCACCCGTCTCCTGGTCGTTGCGCCGGGTGACGACGCCGTTGACGATGGTCGCGAGATAGCCGTGTGATTCCTGCAGGAGCCGCGCGCTGCCCTGGGGCAAGTCGAACACCATGTGCGGCATGCCGTTGGCGAGGCGTTCGAAGTCGATGACGTTGAGGTCGGCGCGGCGCCCGACCTCGATCACGCCACGATCCTTGAAGCCGTAGATGTCGGTCACCTGGCCGGTCAGCTTGTGGACCATCTGCTCGAGCGGCAGCGTCGGCCCACGCGTGCGGTCGCGTGCCCAATGGGTTAGGTGATAGGTCGTCATCGACGCGTCGCAGATCATCTGAAGATGGGCGCCGCCGTCGCCGAGGCCGCTGATCGTTTCGGGATGCGCGAGCATCTCACCGACCGCGTTCAGGTCGCCATCGGCATAGTTCATCATGAAGTTGACCAGCATGTTGCCGCCGTCCGCCTCAGCATAATTGTCGTAGGCAGCCTCCTCAAGCGTCTTGCCCGCGGCCGCGGCGATCGTCGGCAGCTTCATCGACTCGTCGGGCTCATAGTCGGCCGGCGGGCGCATCACGTAGAAGCGGTCGAGGATCCGCGCATAATTCTTGGCCGACTGAAGGATACGCGCCGACGGCGCCTGCTCGACCGGCACGTTCTTCTCGGACAGGATCGCGGCGCGGCGTGCCGGATCGCGCATCGCCGCGGCGCGCTCGGGCAGCGGCAGGTGCGCGACCTCCAGGTACGACGGCCGGCAGCGGAACGGATGATAGCCGTCGAGCGCCATGATCAACCCGACGCCGCGCGCGGCGACCTGCGGGTGGATCGCGAGCCCCTCAGCGTTGGCGCGATCGGTGGCGGCGAGCATCTTGTGCCAATCGTCGCCGTCGTGGTTGAACTGGTGGAGGAGATAGGTCACCGGCCGATGCGACACACGGGCGATCGCCTCGAAGCGGGCGTGTTCCCCGCTGCGCTCCTCCGGCGTAGCCTGTGTGCCCGCCGCGTCGCCGCCGCCGCCGAGCGGCACGATCTGGAACACGCCGCGGCCGGTCTCGCCCATCGCCCGCGCCAGCGCGATGACCTCGCGGTCCTCGGCGAAGGTGCCGAAGACGTGATCGCCGATGCTCGAGCGGTGTTCGAGGATGCGCGATCCCGACACGCCGACGGCACCCGCATCCATCGCCTCGCGGGTCAGCCGCTCCATCTCGGCGATATCGGCGTCGGTCGCCTTCTCATGCGTCAGCGCGCGGTCGCCCATGACATAGACCCGGAGCGGGGCATGCGCGAAATGGGTGGCGATATCGATCGTGTATTCGCGCGCCGCGAGCCGATCGAGATAGTCGGGAAAGCTCTCCCAGTCCCACTTCAGGCCTTCGTCGAGAACGATGCCGGGGATGTCCTCGACGCCCTCCATCATCTCGATGAGCTTCTGGCGATAGCCCTGGCGTACGGGCGCGAAGCCGACGCCGCAATTGCCGCCGATCGCGGTGGTGACGCCGTTCGAGAAGCTCGGATCGAGCCGGTCGTCCCACAGGAACTGGCCGTCATAATGGGTGTGGACATCGATGAAGCCGGGGGTGACGATCGCGCCGGCGGCGTCGATCGTCTCGCGCGCCTCGCCGTCGACGACGCCGACGGCGGCGATCCGGCCGTTCGTTATCGCGACATCGCCGGCACGCGCAGGTGCGCCGGTGCCGTCGATGATGGTGCCGCCGCGGATGACCAGATCGAACATATGTGACTCCAAATCCATTGGCGTGGCGTACAATCGTTGCGGATCACCGTCGGGCGTCTGCTCGATACGGACCACGGGCAGTCGCCACACTGCCTCGATCACGCTCGAAGAACAACCGTCACGTTCATCCGCCGGCGAGCGCGACCACTTGCCTCGCATCTGTTTTGTGATACACTGAATATCATGTTTACGCAAACAGGCTTATCAGAGTCGAGAGCGCTCGATGCACGGCAGGTCCGGTCACGGGCGGCGTTGCGCGCGGCCTTGCTCGACCTGGCGGCCGAGAAGACGTTTGCCGGCATTACGGTCGGCGAGATCGCTGAACGCGCGGGCGTCGGCTACGCGACCTTCTTCCGCCACTACCGCGACAAGGACGCGCTGCTCGCCGATGTCGCCGAGGGGTTCATCAGCGAGACGATCGTCATGTTCCAGCCGCTGGTGCGCGCGGCGGACAGCCGGTCTGCGGCGCTGGCGCTGTGCCGCTCGATCGAGGCCCGCCGTCCGTTCTGCGTCGCGCTGCTTGTCGGTGGCGCGGGCAACACCGTGCGCGGCGAGATCCTCGCGCGGGCGATCCGACAGGTCGACCTGTCGGCGACGGCGCGCATGTCGTGGTTGCCGGAGAGCCTGGGGCCGGTACAGCTGGTGACGTCGGTCCTGACCATCATCTGCTGGTGGCTGGAACAGGGTAGCGACCATACGGCCGAAGAAGTCAGCGTCATCATCGACCGGCTGGTGCTCACGCCGGCGCTGGTGCCGGTGTAAAGATCTATCTTGTTATGAGTTGGAGACGGATATCATGAGTCTTTCGAGTGCCGGCGACACGAGCGCCACCTTCGACTATCTGCGCGACCCGCCGACCGACGACCCGTCGCAGCCGCTCTGCTATTACACCGAGGACCGCAGCAAGACGACGATGCGGGTCGTCCCGGTCGAGATGGCGATCGCGGACGGACGCCCCGAGGTCGCGAGTTTCAGCCTCGACCGCGAGGGCTTCCAGCTGGTGCCGCACCACACCGGCATCACGAACTTCCTCGATCACGCGACGCTGGAGAGCGAGTATCCCGACGAATCGGCGGCGCTCATCCGCGAGCTGACGGGCGCCTTCTTCGCCGTGGGTCTCGGCGTCGGCGTCCGCTTCGGGCGCACGCGCGCCGGCTATGTCAAAGCCGGCGACGACCGGCCCGCGCGGTTCCCGCATGCGGACTTCACCGACGACAAGTCGCAGGCGATCCTCGATCAGGTCGGCGAGAGCGTCGGCACCTATTCGCGCTGCGCGATCTACAATGTGTGGCGCGTCTTCTCCGATCCGCCGCAGGATTTCCCGCTTGCGGTCTGCGACGCGCGCACGGTGTCGACGGCCGACGAGGAACAGGCGGAGGCGATCCTCGACCTTCCGGGCAGCGACGAGCCGTTCCGGTCGATGACGACGGTCTACCGCCCGAACCCGGACAATCGCTGGACCTATTTCAGCAACATGACGGTCGACGAAGCGCTGGTCTTCAAGGCCTGGGACTCGGATCCGGCGCGGCCGCAGCGGGTGCCGCATAGCGCCTTCGCCAATCCGCTGGTCGGTCCGGACGCGCCGTCGCGGAGCAGCGTCGAATCGCGCGTGCTCGCCTATTTCGCGTAGGTGCCGACCCGGAAGGCATCACCATCACGATGTTGCACGTGCGGGGTTTGCAAAACCGCGGTTGAGGATCAGACCTGCAAACGGCGGGCGTCACACGATCCGCCGCGGGACCGGGGAGGATGGAGCCATGAGCAAACGGGTGTTGCCTCGACTGACGGTCGACAACCGCTTCTTCTGGCAGAGCGGGGCCGACGGCAGGCTGCGGCTGCTTCAGTGCCAGGACTGCGCGACCTTCATCCATCCGCCCTATCCGGTCTGTCACACATGCCTGTCGGACCGGCTCAAGCCGCAGGTGGTGGCCGGCACCGGCACGGTCGACACCTATACGGTCAACTACCAGAAGTGGCAGCCAGACCTCGACGTGCCGTATGTCATCGCGCGGGTCACGCTCGACGGGACGCAGGACGTCGTGCTGACCACCAACGTCGTCGGCTGTCCGGCCGAGGAGGTGCGGATCGGCGACAAGGTGCGGGTGGTGTTCGAGCAGCAGGACGACGTCTACCTTCCCCTGTTCGAGAAGGTGGCCTGAGATGGCGTCGAGCGAAGCCTATGTTACCGGTGTCGGCATGTCGGTGGTCGGCCGGCGCGTCACTCGCCACCCGATGCTGCTCACCGTCGATGCGATCAAGGAGGCGCTCGCCGAGGCCGGGCTGACGATCGGCCAGATCGACGGCGTCTCGACCTATCCGGGGCGCATGGGCGGCTATCTCGGCTTCGGGCCGGTCGGCGCGGAGGAGATCGTCGAGGCGCTGCGCCTCAAGGCGACCTTCTTCGCCGGCGGCGGCGAGCAGACCTCGCAGCTCGGCGCGGTCGTCGCCGCGGTTGGGGCGGTCAAGGCGGGGCAGGCCCGCCACGTCATCTGCTTCCGTACCGTCTACGAGGCGGCGGCGCTCGCCCGGCCGGACGAGTGGCCGTTCGCCGCGACCGAGCGCGCCGATGGCTGGCCGGCATGGCTGACGCCGTTCCACCATTATTCCGCGTGCCACGACTTCGCGCAGTTCGCCATGCGCCACATGCACGCCCACGGCATGACGCGCGAGCAGCTGGCGCAGATCTCGCTGACGGCGCGCGCCAACGGCGTGAACAATCCCAAGGCGCTCGTCCGCGAGCCATTGACGATGGACGAGTATATGGCGTCGCGGCCGATCTCGACGCCGCTGTGCATCTATGACTGCGACCGCTACACCGATGCCTCGACAGTGATCATCGTCTCGGCGGGCGATGCGATCGACGAGGTGAGCTGCACCCCGATCCGCGTCGCGGCGATGGCGTTTGCCACCGACAAGTTCAGCTGGGATCAGGCGAACTATTATTCGTGCTACCAGACCGGTCCGCAGCTGTGGAAGAACACCGACTACAAGCCGAAGGACGTCGACACCGTCCAGCTCTACGACGGGTTCAGCTTCATCGCCTGCCAGTGGCTCGAGGGACTCGGCTTCTGCGACGTCGGCGAGGTCGGCCGCTTCATCGAGGGCGGCAAGCGCATCGCGGTCGACGGCGAGCTGCCGCTCAACACGGGTGGCGGCCAGATCGCGGGCGGGCGGCTGCACGGCTTCGGCTTCGCCCATGAGGCAGCGGTGCAGCTCCGCGGCAACGGCGGCGCACGCCAGATCCCGGGCGATCCGAAGGTCGCGGTGGCCACGTCAGGCGGCGGCAGCCTGGCGACGGCGCTGCTGCTGGCGCGCGATTGATCGACCGACGGCGTCGCTTGGGTGTTTCGCGCCCGTTGGCGCCGTCGGCCAGCTCGAGACGGTATCGTATCGGCGATCTTTGCCGGGATTGGTCGCAGGCGGGCGCTGTCTCGGCTATGTTTCGGTCGGTAGACCGGTGACGGAAATCGGCGGAGCTCGCGACACGTAGCGCACCCGGAGATCGAGGAGGACCCTGAAATGGCAAGCCTGGCACCAGGGCAGCTCTACGTGGACGGCGTCCTCCGCAATGCCGCGGGTGATCGCACGTACGACGATATCGGGCCGTGGACCGGCGAGGTCATCGCGCAGGCGGCCGATGCCTCCGCCGAGGACATGGAGGAGGCGATCGCGGCGGCGCGGCGTGCCTTTGACGAGACCGACTGGTCGACCGATCACGCGCGCCGTCGCGCGCTCGTCGCCCGGCTCGGCGAGCTGCTCGTCGCCAACCAAGAGCGGATCGGCGAGATCGTGCGGCTGGAAGGCGGCGCCGCCTGGGGTACTGTCTTGGGCCCGCAGGTGCAGTTCGCACTCGACGCGTTCGACGGGGTGCTGAAGATATTCGACCGGTTCGAATGGGAGAAGGACAAGGGCGTCATCGAAGCCTTTTTCACCCAGTCGCAGCGGATCATCCGGCACGAGGCCTATGGCGTCGTGGCCGCGATCACGCCGTGGAACGTCCCGCTGTACGTCAACGTCGGCAAGCTCGTGCCGGCGCTGCTCGCGGGCTGTACGGTGATCCTGAAGCCCGCACCGGAGACGCCGCTTTCCGCCGCGATCATCGGCGAGCTGGCGGCGGAGGCAGGCTTTCCGGCGGGCGTGTTCAACGTCGTCACCGGCAAGGATCCGGCGCTGCTCGGCGAGATGCTGACCGGCGACCCGCGCGTCGATCTCGTGACCTTCACCGGATCGACCGTGACCGGCAAGCGGATCATGGAGCGGGGGGCGCAGACGCTGAAGCGGGTCTTCCTCGAACTCGGCGGCAAGTCGGCGCAGATCGTGCTCGAGGACGCGCCCGACTATGCGATGACGGTCGCCAGCTCGATGCTGATCTATCATGCCGGCCAGGGTTGCGCGAACTGCACGCGGCTGCTGCTGCCGCGCAGCCGCTACGCCGAAGGCGTGGCGATCCTCGAGCAGGCCTATGCCCATGTCCAGTGGGGCGGCATCGACGATCGCGACAACTATATGGGTCCGCTGATCTCCGAACGGCAGCGCCAGCGGGTGATGGGCTATATCGCGGCGGGCAAGGCCGAGGGCGCGCGGCTGATCGCGGGCGGCGGCATCCCCGCCGACAAGGGCGACGGGTTCTTCGTCGAGCCGACCTGCTTCGTCGACGTCGACAACAAGATGAAGATCGCGCAGGAGGAAATCTTCGGGCCGGTGCTCGTCGTCATTCCGTTCGAGGACGACGAGGATGCGATCAGGATCGCGAACGACAGTATCTACGGTCTGTCGGGCGCGGTCGTGACCGGCGATCTCGATCGCGGCATGGCCATCGCCAAGCGCATCCGCGCGGGCACCTACAGCGTCAACGGCGGCATCTGGGCGGCACCCGACGTGCCGTTCGGCGGCTACAAGCAGAGCGGCCTCGGGCGCGAATGGGGCGAGGCCGGCTTCGAGGAATATCTCCAGATCAAGACGATAGGGTTGCCGGCGAAGGTCGCTGCGCCGGTCGACCGAACCGAGGCCGCGATCGCCGAGACGGTGTGACAGTTTGCGGCGCGACGGATAAGCTGCGCGCCGATCGTATGTCGGGCCGAGACTTGGCCCGATCCACAGAAACCAGATCACAGGATGGATGACCATGACGCTCGTGATGAAAGGCGTTCGCGTTCTCGAGGTTGCGCAGTTTACCTTCGTGCCGGCCGCCGGCGGCGTGCTCGCCGACTGGGGGGCGGACGTCATCAAGATCGAGCATCCGCTGCGCGGCGACACCCAGCGCGGCTTCATCAAGCTTGCCGGCATGAACATCAATCCGCAGCGTAACACGATGATGGAACACCCCAACCGCGGCAAGCGCAGCGTCGGCGTCGACCTGTCGACGCCCGAGGGCCAGGAGGTGATCTACGAGATCGCGAAGACCGCGGACGTGTTCCTCACCAACTACCGCGCCTCGGTGCGCCAGAAGAACAAGTTCGACGTCGAGCATATCCGCGCGGTCAACCCCAACATCATCTATGCGCGCGGCACCGGGCACGGCGACAAGGGGCCGGAGCGCGACGCCGGCGGTTACGACAATTGCACCTTCTGGGCCCGGGGCGGCGTCGGCGCCGCGGTCACCCCGCCCGAGATCGACGGCACGTTCATGCAGCCGATCGGCGCGTTCGGCGACTCGATCGGTGCAATGTACATCGCCGGCGGCATCTCCGCGGCGCTGTTTCACCGGGCGAACACGGGCGAGGCCACCGAGATGGACGTCTCGCTGATGAGCACGGCGTGGTGGTCGTCGGGCCTGGCGATCGACCAGGCGATGGACACCGGCCAGAACCCGCGGGGCCACATGCCGCGGTCGGGCGGCTGGCCGGGCAATCCGTTCATGGGATATTACCGGACATCGGACGGAGGCAGCATCGCCATGTCGGTGCTCTCGCCGGGGCCGTTCATCCGCGACACATTCGAGCATCTGGGTCTGCACGAGGCCGCCGACGATCCGCGGTTCGCCGACGTCCATGCGCTGATGCAGAACTGGGAAGCGGCGAGCGCGCTCATGGTGGCGGCGTTCGCCGCCAAGCCGATGCCGTACTGGCGCAAGCATCTGCAGACGATGAAGGGCCAGTGGGGACCGGTGCAGACGATGCTCGAATTCTCGCAGGACGAGCAGGCGCTGGCGAACGATATGGTCTTCGAGGTCGAGGCGATCGACGGCGGACCGCCGCTCAAGCTGGTCCGCAACCCGGTCCAGTTCGATCATGCACCGGTCAAGACCACGCGCGCGCCACAGGCGTCCGAACATACCGAGACGTTCCTGATGGAACTCGGCATGGAATGGGACCGTATCGAGGCCCTGAAAGCCGCGGGCGCGATCGCCTAAGCCTATCGACTGAACCAGCGCTCCGTCGACTTTCGGCTTTGGCGACGTAGGTCACGGGAGAGCGGTTTGGCCAGGAGCATCGCAGCCGAGGAATGGCGCGGCGCCTGGCAGCTGCCGTTCGTGGTGATGCTGGCGACGACCGGTGCATCGCTCATCGTCTACTCCGCCGGCGTGTTCATGCCGGCGGTGACCGCGACGTTCGGCTGGACGCGCGCGGCGTTCTCGTCGGGCTTCATGGTCAGCACGCTCGTCGGCCTGGTCACGATGCCGCTGGCCGGGCGGATGGCCGACCGCTTCGGGCCGCGGCCGATCGCGCTGGCGGGAATCGTCGCGCTGGTGCTCGCCATCTGCGCCTTCGGCCAGATCGACGGGATATTGTGGCACTGGTGGCTCAGCTTCGCCCTGTACACGCTCGCCGGATCGTTGATGTCGCCGTCGATCCTGACGATGGCGGTGGTCAGCCGCTTCAATTCGGCGCGCGGCCTCGCGCTTGCCGTCGCCCTGTCGGGCAACGGCCTCGCCGCGGCGATCTGGCCGCCGCTGGCGACGCTGTACGTCGCCGAGCTCGGCTGGCGCATGGCATTCGCCGCCCTCGCGGTCACGTGGGCGCTGGTCGCATTTCCGTTGTTCTTCTTTTTCTTCCATGCCGCGCGCGACCTGCCATCGGCCCGGCCGACAGTGGCGGCGGAGCCTGCGATCGGCTTCGGCGCGGCGTGGAAGTCGCGGCCGTTCCTGTGCCTGTTGTGGGGCGGGGTGCTGTTCATCGTCGCGAGCGTGTCGATTCTCGTCAATTTCGTGCCGATCCTGCGCGATCGCGGGCTGACCGCAGGGGAAGCGGCCGGCGTCGCCGCGACGGCGGGCATGAGCGCGATCGTCGGGCGCGTCGTGATCGGCTTCCTGCTCGACCGGATGCGGGCGCGGCGGATTGCGGTTGCGGCGTTCGGGTTGCCGGCGGTGGCGGCTTTGATCCTGCTGGGGGCGGGGGGGTCGGTGCCGCTGGCGATCGTGGCGGCGGTGCTGCTGGGGCTGGGGATCGGCGCGGAGATGGACATCGCCACCTATCTCGCCGCGCGCTATTTCGGGCTGAAGAACTTCGGCAGCATTTTCGCAGTGATCATAGCGTTTTACGGCGTCGGCGCGGGTCTCGGGCCGCTCGCCGGCAACGCCATCTACGACTATGCGGGCAGCTATACGCCGCTGCTGTTCGCGGCGATCCCGCTGGTGCTGGCGAGTGCCGGGCTGATCGCGCTGCTGCCGGGCGACGACACTGCCGCGGGATGAACGCGGGTCGGCGCGCGGCACGGGCCCGGCACGACCGTGCGACGAGCGCGTGTCAAGCGCGGCGCGGTCCTGACACCCGACATCGCGACCGCGATATGGGGCGAGCCATCTGCGCTTCGCCGAAATTTCATTGTAGGGAGCGCGGGCGGGCGTCGAGACTTCTGTCTCGGTGCTCATTCTGCAATCACTGTCGTGCCTGGCGATCCGGCAGGCAGCATCGTTCGGGGCCGTCGCACAGACGCGGTCCCGACCAGGGGAGTTTCGATGCGTTCATCCTATAAAGCGGCATTGCTGATCACCAGCGGGCTCGCGGCCGCGTCCTCGGCGCTGGCGCAGACCGCCGCCGCGCCGCCGAGC
>CAXUEV010000029.1:7278-11665 GCA_964250105.1 uncultured Sphingomonadaceae bacterium | reverse complement strand
GAAGCCGAGCGCGAGCGCCTCCGCCGCCGGCACGCGCCGCCCGGTCAGCAGCAGGCCCATCGTCCGCTTGCAGCCGATCTCGCGCACCAGCCGCTGCGGTCCGCCGGCGAGCGCCGCCAGCCCGACGCGCGGCTCGGTCAGGCCGAAGCTGGCGGTGTCGGCGGCGACGATGATGTCGCACGCGAGCGCCGCCTCGAAGCCGCCGCCGAAGGCGAAGCCGTTGACCGCGGCGATCACCGGCTTGGTCAGCGTGAAGCGCGTGCACAGGCCGGCGAAGCCCGACGCCGGCATCGCGCTGATGCCGCCCTTGAGGTCGGCGCCGGCGCAGAACGCCTTGTCGCCGGCCCCGGTCAGGATCGCGATCCACTGCTCGGGGTCGGTCTCGAAATCGTCGAAGATCGCGGCGAGCTCGAACATCGCGTCGGAATTGAGCGCGTTGCGCTGGTCGGGTCGGTCGATCGTGACGGTCGTGACATGGCCGTCGCGCGCCAGCTTCGCGAACTTATAGTCCATGCGTCCCGCTCCCCGGCCATGATCTCCGCCCAAGCGTTTCGAGGCGTTGCCCGGCCGCGGTCAATCGCCCACGCGCCGCGCGGGCCAACCGATCGCCCGTGCGATGCGCCGCGCTTGCCGGCGCCGGCGGAAGCTGGGAGTATCGCACGCCGCGCCCAGGGTCCCGGAGCAGGACCGCGCGCGACGATGGGAGACCGACCGGATGGCAGCGCGCGCGGATCACGGCCTCATCGAGCGCGGCGATCCCGCGCCGGCGATCGCGCCGCGCCCGCTCGGTATGAAGCTGATCGTCGCGGCGCGGCTGATCCGCAAGCGTTTCGACCATAGTACGAGCAGCATCGGCATCACCAACGCGCAGTGGACGACGATCGCCGCGGTCGGCGGCATGCCGGGATCGACCCAGCGCGCCGTCGCCGACATGCTCGAGGTCGGCGAGGTGACCGCCGGCCGGCTGATCGACAAGCTGTGCGACGAGGGCCTGCTCGAACGCCGCGCCAATCCCAAGGACCGCCGCTCGCACCTGATCCACCTCAAGCCCGCCGCCGACGCGGTGATCGAGAAGCTGACGCTTCTCGGCGGCGAACAGCAGCGCCGCACCTTCGCCGGCTTCAGCAGCGACGAGCTCGACACGCTCGAAGCGCTGCTCGACCGGATCAACGACAACCTGACCCGCGGGTCGGAGACCTAGAGCCGGGTACTCGGTCCTCGGGGGACCCGTCGCTCGACGGATCGCGAGCGACGGGCCCGCCGCGGAACTCAGCGCAGCGAGGCGACCTCGCGCTTGTTGAGGCTCGTCGTCAGCTTGCCGTCGGCGCTGCTCAGCGTCGACGCCGGGATCGTGACCATGTGCGCGTCGAAGATGATCGCGACCGAGCCGTCGCCCTCGACGCGCATGACGGTGCCGAGGCGCGCGCGGTCGGCGCTGCTCAGCATCTGGCCCTTGGCGGCGGTGAACGTCGCCGCCGAGGTCGCCGGGACCGCGGTGGTGACTTCGGCGGCGACGGCGGGCGTGCCGGCAACAAGGGCGGCACATACAATCAGGATACGCATGAAATTCCCTTTCGCTATCCGCGCCGCGAATCTGCGACCCGAGATACTAAGCAAGCGTAGCATTATCCGAATCGCTGTCAACACTTATGTTGCACTGCGGCATAAAAGCCGGGCCCGCCGCGCGGCGCCGCATGCTTTCGGGTCTGGCTCGCCTCCGGGATTGCCGCTACGCATCCACGTCACATGTCCGACGATGACATCCGAGCGGCGCGCGAAGGACGGCGGCTGGCGGCGCTGGCGCGCTACCGCATCCTCGACACGGCGCGCGAGAGCGGCTTCGACGAACTCGCCGCGCTCGCCTCCGAGATCTGCGGGACACCGATCGCCGTGGTCAATCTCATCGCCAGCCACCGCCAGTGGTTCAAGGCCGAAGTCGGGCTGGGCGTCGATTCGACGCCGCTCGAGACGTCGTTCTGCGGCACGGCGCTCCTCGAGGAGGATTTTCTCCTGATTCCCGACGCGACCCGCGACGGGCGCTTCGCCTGCAACCCGCTGGTAACGGGCGACCCGGGCCTGCGCTTCTATGCCGGCGCGCTGCTGAAGTCGCCCGACGGCCTGCCGATCGGCACGCTGTGCGTGCTCGACTACGAACCGCGCGCGCTGACCGGGCAGCAGCAGCGGGCGCTGCGCACGCTGGCGCGCCAGGTCGTGGCGCAGCTCGAACTGCGCCTCGCCCTGCTCGAGCGGGAAGAAGCCAACGCCGAACTGGAGCGGCGCGTAGCCGAACGCGCCGCCGAGCTGACTCAGGCGCAGATTGAGCGCGACCGGCTGTGGCAGACCTCGCCCGACCTCATGCTCGTGATCGACGGCGACGGCGCCTTTCGGCGGGTCAACCCGGCGTGGACCGCGCTTCTCGGCTATTCGCCCGACGAGCTCATCGGGCGGCAGGTGACCGATTTCGTTCTGCCGGGCGACCGGCCCGTCGGCGGTCACCGTGTCGCCGGCGACCGCCGCCAGCCGAAGATCGAGAACCGCTACCGTCACCGCGACGGCTCGATCCGCTGGGTCTCCTGGACCGCCGTGCCGGCGGGCGACATGATCTACGCCACCGGCCGCGACATCACCGCCGAGAAGCAGCAGCAGGCCGATCTCGAGGTCGCGCAGGAGGCGCTGCGGCAAAGCCAGAAGCTCGACGCGATCGGCCAGCTGACCGGCGGCGTCGCCCACGACTTCAACAACCTGCTGACCGTCATCCGCGGCTCGGTCGACCTGCTGCGGCGCGCCGAGCTGACCGAGGCGAAGCGCGCGCGCTATATCGATGCGATCGGCGACACCGCCGACCGCGCCGCCAGGCTGACCGGCCAGCTCCTCGCCTTCGCCCGCCGCCAGGCGCTGCGCCCCGACCTGTTCGACGCCGGCGCGTCGCTGGCGGAGGTCGCGACGATGCTCCAGACGATGACCGGCTCGCGCGTCACGCTGTCGCTGCGGCTGCCCGACGAGCCCTTCTTCATCGTCGCCGACCGCAGCCAGTTCGACACCGCGATTGTCAACATGGGGATCAACGCCCGCGACGCGATGGGCGGCGAGGGTCGGCTGACCATCGCGACGGGGCCGGTCGCCGGCATCCCGCCGACGCGCGGCCATGCCGCCGTCGCCGGCGACTTCGTCGCGGTGACGGTCGCCGATACCGGCGTCGGCATCGCCGCCGACCAGCTCGACCGCATCTTCGAGCCGTTCTTCACGACCAAGGGCGTCGGCGAAGGCACCGGCCTCGGCCTGAGCCAGGTCATCGGCTTCGCCAAACAGTCGGGCGGCGACATCCGGGTCGACAGCACCCGCGGCAAGGGCACGACCTTCACCCTCTACCTTCCCCGCGCCTATCCCGACGCCGCCGCCGTCCCTCGGCGCGACGAGGAGCCGGAACGCGTCGACGGCGAAGGCCTGTGCGTCCTCGTCGTCGAGGACGATCAGGACGTCGGCCGCTTCGCGACGGCGGCGCTCGCGGAACTCGGCTACGCCAGCATCCTCGCCGGCGACGCCGATGCCGCCCTGGCCGAACTCGCGGCCGACGCCGGCCGCTTCGACATCGTCTTCTCCGACGTCGTCATGCCCGGCATGGGCGGGATCGAGCTCGGCGAGAAGATCCGCCTGCTCTATCGCGACCTGCCGGTCATCCTCACCAGCGGCTACAGCCACGTCCTCGCCCGGAACGGCCACCACGGCTTCGAGCTGCTGCACAAGCCCTATTCGGTCGAGCAACTGTCGCGCGTCCTCCGCAAATCGGTCATGCGGCCGTCGGCACCGCGACTTTAGTGTTCCGGGTGACCGGTGACGCCGTCGTCACCGACGCGTCGGTCACCGACGAGTCGGTCACTGACGCGTCGCGAGCACCTGCAGATCAGGCCGCGGTCAGGACGGTCGCCGTGACCGACTGATGGGGCTCGAACCCGAGGCGCCGATAGAGCGCGATCGCCCCGGCGTTGCTCGCATAGCAGTGCAGGAACGGCGCTTCGCCGCGCGCCAGGATGCGCGCCGCGACCAGCCGCATCAGGAACCCGGCATAGCCGCGGCCGCGGTGATCGGGGTGGGTACAGACGCCGCTGACCTCGGTATGGCGGCCCGGCTTCATCCGCTCGCCCGCCATCGCCAGCAACCGCCCGTGGCGGCGTATGCCGACGAAGCCGCCGAGGCGGTGCGTCTTCGCCGCGTACGGGCCGGGCACGGTGAGCGTCGCCAGCGCCAGCATCTCGCCCGCGTCGTCGTCGGTCAGGTCGGTGAAGTCATGCTCGCGCGTGTCCGGGCGCACCGATGCCGCCACCATCTGCAGACATTCGGCCTGCCGGACGATCGCAAGACCGGCGGGGACGACGGCCGGCGCCTTCTC
>CAXUEV010000029.1:0-7268 GCA_964250105.1 uncultured Sphingomonadaceae bacterium | reverse complement strand
CCACAGCTCCCCGCCGCGGGCAAGCGCGGCCAGCTCCGCCAGACCGGCCGCGGACGCGTCGGCGGTGGCGGCGAACGGGCCGTATTCGGGGGCGAAGCGCAACGCCCGCGCGTCGCCCACCGCCAGTCGCGCCTGGCGTCCGGTCAGGGCATGCCACACCGGGCGGTCGAGAACTTCGCTGGACGGTGCGGCATCATGCACCATCGGACGCGACCCGCCGACTCCCGGGCGGCACGCGGCCGCCTGACCGCCCCCGCCGGCCGTCCGGCGGTGGCATCACGGCTTGAGCGCGCCGTCCCAATGTTCGTCGGCCTTGCCGTCCTTGATGCGCCACATGTCGAACCAGGTGGTGGTATAGGCCTTGGCGCGGTCGGTCGCCTTGATCGTGCTGACGGTCGCGACCATGACCAGGTCGCCCTCGGCGACCACCGACACGACCGGCGTCGCGATCCTCTGCGGGATCGGCGTCGGCTTCGCCTTCACCACCTGCGTGAAGTAGCGGACGACCGCATCGCGGCCCGAGCCGGCGTTGGGATTATGCTGGATGTAGCGCTCGGTCAGATATTGATCGGCCTTGTCCCAGCGATTGGCCTCGAGCAGGTCGCGGATGATCCGGTAGGCGAGCTGCTTGTTGGCGTGGAGCTTGGGGTCGGGGCTGGTGAACAGCGCCTCGGCATCGGCGACGCCGACGACGGCTTCCTGCGCCCGCCCCGGCACGCTCGCCAGCATCAGCGCCAGCACGGCGGTCCGGCATATGGAGATCATGATGGCCCTTTCGCGACGAACGACGACCCGCTTTATGCCGGAGCGACGCGCGGCGGCAAGGCGTGAGCGATCCTACGGCACCGGCGTCATCACCAGCCCGTCGAGCTTGGCGGCGATCGGAATCTGGCACGCGAGGCGGCTGTTCGGGCGCGGGTCCTCGGTCAGGCCGAGGAGGTCGCGCTCGTCGCCGCCGGGCGGGCCGACGACCGCCATCCACTCGGGGTCGACGTGGACGTGGCACGTCGCGCAGGCGCGGTTGCCGCCGCACACGCCCTCGATGCCCGGAACGCCGGCGCGCTTCGCCGCGGTCATCACCGTATAGACCGAGCCGTCGGCGACGACCGCCTGGACGGTGCCGTCGGCCAGCCGGAAGTTGAGCGTCGGCGCGCCGCCGGTCATCGGCCCAGCCGGGCAACGCTCAACGCGCGGCGAACCTGATGCCGCCGTCGAGGCGGACCGATTCGGCGTTGAAATAGCCGTTGCGACACATCTCCAGCGCGAGCTGCGCATATTCGGCCGAATTGCCGAGGCGCTTGGGGAAGGCGACCATCGCGCCGAGCGACTCCTTCATCGCCGGCGGCGTCTGCTCCATCGCCGGCGTGTCGAAGATGCCCGGCAGGATCGTGTTGATGCGGATGCCGAAGCGCGACAGGTCGCGCGCGACCGGCAGCGTCATGCCGATGATCCCCGCCTTGGCGGCGGAATAGGCCGCCTGCCCCGCCTGCCCGTCCTGCGCCGCGACCGAGGCGGTGCAGACGATCGCGCCGCGTTCGCCGTCGACGAGGTCGAGCTCGGCCGCGGCGGCGGCGAAATGGGTGATCGTGGCGAAGGTGCCGACGGTGTTGAGCGTCAGGATGCGCGCGAACTCCGCGGTCGGGAAGCGCCGGATCGCGCCGGTCGCCTTGTCGAGCTTGATCGTCGTCAGCCCGTTGCCGCCCCCGGCGCAGGCGATCAGGATGCGCGCCGGGCCGTTCGCCGCCGCCGCCTTGGCGAAGCCGGCCGCGAGGCTGTCGTCTGACGTGACGTCGACCTGGCAGAAGGTCGCGCCGGTGGCGGCGGCGGCGGCTTCGCCCGTCGCCGGATTCATGTCGAAGATCGCCACCTTGGCGCCGGCGGCGCGCAGCGCCTCGACGCTCGCCCGGCCGAGCCCCGAGGCGCCGCCGGTGACGACGGCGGCGATGGTCGAATCGATCTTCATCCTGCTTCTCCTGAAATCCTGCGCTGCCGGTGGCGATGCCACGGCTGGAGCACGGGGCAATGACCGACGGCGCCGTCGCGCCGACATATCGCCGGGGCGTCGTCGGATGCGATCCGCGGGCGGCCCAGGCGCGCATCGCCGAGGTGCCGGCCCCGCGCCGGGCCTGTGCCACGATCGTGCCGGGGCCGTGCCGCGGCAATCCCGTCGTAGGATGGTGTTCCTGAACCGGAGCGGGATATTCGGAGCGAGGCCGCTCAGTCCGACGACGGCAGCGGCTTGGCGTCCTTGGGGGCCAGCGCGACGCCGTCGGCGGCGAGCGATCCCGCACCGCCCTTGATGCACAGCAGCTCGATCGCGCCTTCGGCATCCTGGTAGCGCTTGCCGGTCTTGGTCCCCTCGGCGAAGGCGGGATCGATCGCACCGCGGTCGCCGGTCCGCTCGTCGACCATCGCCGCGCCGCCGCACGTCACCGCCGCCGGCCGCCCGGCGCGGATCACCATGACCTCGGTGTCGCACACCGCGCTCTTGAGCTTCGTTCCCGCCTTCATCGTGTCACCTTAGTTGTTGATTACGCGCCAATTTGATTGAACGGCAGGTTCTTGTCGGGGCGATAGTCCTGCGGCAGCCCGAGGATGCGCTCGGCGATCGTGTTGAGCAGCATCTCGTCGGCGCCGCCGGCGATCCGGCCGAGCGGACCCGATAGCCAGCTCGTCGTCCAGTTGCGCCGCGACCGGCTGTTATGGTCGACCGTCATCCCCGCCGGCCCCATCATGTCGAGCGCGACCGCCGCCAGCGACTGGCGCGCGCGCATCGACACGAGCTTGTGGATCGAGCCGTTGGCGTCGGGTTCCTGCCCCGCGGCGAGCGCCAGGAAGGCGGTGTCGCGGATCGCGGCGAGCGCGCTCTGCTGGCGGTAAGCATCTGCGATCGCTCGGCGAATTCGCCCGTCCTCGATCGCCGGGCCGGCGTCGGTCAGCGTCTCGCGGGCATAGCTGGCGAAATAGGCGGCACCCGGGCCGTAGCCCGATTCGTCGGCCGCGGTGTAGCGTTCGATGAACAGCGTCTCCATCGCCACGGCGAAGCCCTCGCCGACCTTGCCGAGGCGCTGGCAGTCGGGGATGCGGACGTCGTCGAAGAAGACCTCGTTGACGTGGCTGTCGCCGGTCATCAGCTTGACCGGGCGGACGGTGACGCCCGGCGACTTCATGTCGAGCCAGAAATAGGTCAGCCCGCGGTGCTTCGGCACCCCCGGATCGGTGCGCACGACGACGACGCCATAGTCCGAATATTGTGCCTGGCTGGTCCATAGTTTCTGGCCGTTGACGCGCCAGCCGTCGTTCCCGTCAGGCTCCGCGCGCGTCCGCAGCCCGGCGAGATCGGACCCCGCCGCCGGCTCGGAGAACAGCTGGCACCAGATCTCTTCGCCCCGCAGCGCCGGCAGCGCATAGCGCTGGCGCTGGTCCTCGGGAGCGCGGCGCAGCATGATCGGCACCGGCATGCCGAGGCTGATCGTGAAATAGTCGTCGGGCATGCCGTACGGCATCTGCTCCTGTTCGTAGATGATCTTGTGGATGTCGGTCAGTCCGGCGCCGCCATATTCCTTCGGCCAGGCGATGCCGGCATAGCCGTTGTCGTGCTTCTTGCGCTGCCAGCGCCGCCCCAGCGCGAGCCGCTGCGCCGAATCGAGCCCGGCCTGCGCCTCGACGCCGAACTCGCGCTCGTTCGCCGCGATGAACTCCCGCGCCGCCGCGCGGTAGCTGTCATACTCGTGGATGCTCATGCCGCTTTCTCCAGCGCGGTTACGATACGGTCTTCCCAGATGGCCGGCCGCCCCAGCTCGAGCGCCGTCGCCCGCGCCCGCCGATAATGAAGATGGAGATCGGCGTCCCAGGTCACCCCGATCCCGCCGTGCACCTGCACCGCCAGCCACGCTGCCTGCTCGTACGCCTGGCTGGCGTTGAGCCGCGCGGCGGCGGCGGCAAGCTCGGCGGCGCCGTTGCCGCTGTCGAAACGATCGGCGGCGTCGGCCGTGGCCGAGCGGGCGAGCTGCGCCAGCACCCACATCTCGGTGATCCCATGCTTGACCGACTGGAACTTGCCGATCGGCTGGCCGAAGGCGACGCGGGTATTGGCGTAATCGCGCGCCGTCTCGACGCAGACGTCGGCCCCGCCGGTCTGCTCCGCCGCGACGACGACCGCCAGCCGCGACAGCACCGTCATCAGCGCGGCGCGGTCGCCGCCCTCGAGCTTGTGGGCCTCGACGCCGTCGAACACCAGGTCGGCGGCGCAGCGGCTGTTGTCGAAGCTGTCAACCACGTCGCGCTCGACACCTGCCAGATCGACCACGAACAGCGCCGGCTCGCCACCGGCATCGTCGTCGGCCGCGAAGACGACGGCAACGTCGGCTGCGGCGGCGCCGGTCACCGCCACCTTGCGCCCGCTCAGCCGGCCGCCGGTCACCCGCGCCTGCGGCCGCGCCGGGGCGATCTCGACCCCTTCAGTCGTCGCCAGCACGCCGATCGCCTCGCCCGCGGCGAGAGCCGGCAGCCATCGGGTTTTGACCGCGTCGTCGCCATGCCGGGCGATCGCGTCGCCGCAGGCGAACGAGGTCGCCAGGAACGGCGCGCCGGCGACCACGCGCCCGAGCGCCTCAGCCACCTGGCACAGCTCGATCAGGCCGAGGCCGAGCCCGCCATGCTCCTCGGCGATCGTCACGCCGGTCCAGCCGTTTTCGGCGCAGAGCTGCCACAGCCCCTTGTCGTATTCGCCGCTGGCGTCGAGCAGGCCGCGCAGGATGCCGCTGTCGTAGCGCGCGGCAAGTTGCCGGCGCGCCTCCTCGCCGATCGCGATCTGCTCGTCGGTGTAGAGAAAAGCCATCGATCAGGCCGCCAGATTGCCGGCGTTGGCCGCGTGCTTCGCTGCGACGTAGCCGAAGGTGAACGAGGGTCCGATGCTCGATCCCGCACCGGGATAGTTGCGTCCCATGACCGACGCCGTCGACGTGCCGGTCGCGTAGAGGCCGGGGATCACCGATCCGTCCTCGCGCAGCACGCGGGCGTTGGCATCGGTGACGACGCCGCCGTAGGTGCCGACGTCGCCGGGATAGACCTTGATCGCATAGAACGGCCCCTTTTCGACCGGGCCGAGCGTCTTCGACGGCGCGTGCGCGGGGTCGCCGAGATAATTGTCGTAGGCGCGCTCGCCGCGATGAAAATCCTCGTCCTTGCCGTTGCGCGCGAAGCCGTTGAAGCGCTCGACCGAGGCGACGAGCTTGCCGCTTTCCATCGCGCACGCCGCTTCCAGCTCGGCGATCGTGTCCGCCTTGCGGAGGAAGCCGCTGTCGTACCATTCCTGCGGCTTCTTCGTGCCCGGCATCGAGCCGGCGAGCATGTATTTGCCGATGAACTGGCTGTCGAACACCAGCCAGCTCGGGATCGCGGGAACGAGCTTGTTGCGCGCGAGCACATCCTGCCCGAACTTCATGTACGACTGCGCCTCGCGCATGTAGCGCACGCCGCTCTGGTCGACGATCAGGCTGTGCGGATTGGAGCAGTCGCCCTGGATCATCGGGTGCATCTCGGGGTTGTCGGGCGGCAGCGTGATCTGTGAGCCGACCATCTCCTCCATCTGCCCGACCGCGGCGCCGATGCGCATCGCCTCCTCGATCATCTCGCCGGTGTCGCCGGGGTTGGCGTTGGTCCATTCGGCCGAGGTGCCGGGCTGGTAGGTGTCGCGCATGCGCTGGTTGCGCGAGAAACCGCCGGCGTTGATCAGTACGCCGCTGCGCGCATGGACGTGGATCTCCTTGCCGCCGATCGTCGCGACGACGCCGGTCACGGCACCGTCGCCATCGGTGATCAGGCGCGAGACACCGGCGTTGGTGCGGATGTCGATGCCCGCGGCCAGCGCCGCCTTGAGCATCCGGCCCTGGAGCGCGTTGCCGGCGGTCACCCATTGCTTGCCGGTGAGCTTGGCGGTGACGGCGCGCACGGCGATGCGCGCCATCATCTTCTTGCCGATCCACGTCGTCTTGAAGTGGGGAAGCTTCATCGCCTCGTCGAGCGATGCGGGAAGCTGGAGGAAGTTCGGCCGCAGCTTGGTCTTCCACGCGCCAAGCTCGTTGGCGTCGAACAATTCGGCGACGACGGTACGACCCGGCTCTGAGGCACCCGGCAATTCGTCGTTATAGTCGGGCCAGTACGGGATGCGCTGCAGCTTGATACCCTGCTTGATCAGGAAGTCGAGCATACGCGGCGCCTCGGTCAGATAGGTCATCTGCCGCTCGCGCGTCGCGCCCGGCGCGTTCTCGCGCGTGCCGCTGATCGCGTCGAGATAGGCGAGCGCCTTCTCGTAGCTGTCCTCGACGCCGTCGGGCTTCTGGAACGGATTGTTGGGGATCCACATCACCCCGCCCGCCATCGCCGTCGAGCCGCCGACTAGATCGGTCTTCTCGAGGATCAGCGTGCTCTTGCCGACCGACTTCATCAGCAGCGCGGCGCACATCGAGCCGCCGCCGCTGCCCACGATCACGAAATCGAACGTCTCGTCCATCCCGAACCCTCTTCGGCTCCACGTCGCCGTACGCATGATCGCCCACCCAGCACGACGGTGGGCAACGTCGCCGTGCCGGTCAACGAGCGGCGGGCGCGCCGAGCAGCGGCACGGCCATTATTCGCCCCGGCGATGCCTCAACCCTGCGCGAGCGAGCCATAGCCCGATGTGGCGACGAGATCGAGTGCGGTGTCGCGCGGCAGATCGACCATGGCACGGATGATCGCGGCGATGCTCGTCAGCTCCGACGCGCGGTCGCCGGTCAGCGACTGGCCGGCGGCGGCCGATGCCGCGGCGAAGCGCCCGAAGGCGACCGGATCGACGTTCCACTCCTTGTCCCGATCGATCAGCGCACCGATGCGCAGCACGCTCGAGCGGATGCCGTCCGCCTTCAGCTCGTGCCGCAGCCCGCGCGCCAGCCGCTCGAGCCCGGCCTTCGACGCTTCGTAGAGGATGAGATGGGGCACGTCGACCTCGACCGATTCGGACGAGATCGAGATGATCAACCCCGCCGCCGACTTGCGCAGCAGCGGGATCGCCGAGCGGACGCACAGCACCGGGCCGAGCAAATTGGTGTCGAGCGCCGCGCGGATCTGCGCATCGCTCGCCTCCTCGATGAGGAAAGGCTCGAACACGGCGGCATTGTTGATCAGCACGTCGATCCGGCCGTGGCGTTCGGCGACCGCGGCGAAGGCGGCGGCGACCGACGCCGGGTCGGCGACGTCGCACGCCAGCGCCAGCGCGTCGCCGCCCA